>JBCCUY010000245.1:0-5448 GCA_039196145.1 Bacteroidota bacterium | reverse complement strand
GTAATCATGGAATTGGTCCGCGACCAGCAGATTTCGTTTAAAGACATTCCAAAATACCCTGAGGTAACAAGGGATTTTGCCCTTTTATTGGATGAGGGCATCTCATTCCAACAGGTATATGACATCGCCTGGAAAACGGAGAAAAAACTACTTAAAAAAGTTAGCCTGTTTGATGTTTATCTCGGTAAGAACCTTCCCAACGGCAAAAAGTCCTACGCGGTAAGTTTTACACTTTTAGATGAAAACAAAACACTTACGGACAAACAGATAGACAAGATTATGTCTAAGCTTTTAGTAGGGTATCAAAAAGAGTTGGGGGCGGAACTTCGTTAGCTCCTTTTACATTTGTGTGGGCTGGATTACGCTATCTATCTGGTGGATAACACTATTTTTCTGACGCACATCAGCAGTTGTGATTCGAGCCGTATTGCCAATGGGATCGGTCAACACAATATCATAACCATCCATGTGCGCATCAAGTTTTTTTCCTTGAATCGTGGTAAAACTAGCTTTGCCATTACCCTTACACATCGCCCTTAAGATTTTGGAGGCCGTCAAATGACCGGCAACAATATGGTAGCCGAGTAACGATTTCAACTCGCTCTTGTCCTTGGAGTTTAACAATTCCTCCACTTTTCCGTTGGAGAAACGTTCAAAAGCAGCATCAGATGGAGCAAAAACGGTAAGTGGACCTGCCTGGTCCAATAAGGCTTCCATCTCAGTTGCCTTTACGGCTTCAAAAATAATTTTATGGTGGTCTTCATCCACAATATTTTCCGTGGTGATGTTGGCAGTAAATGTTTTAGAATTTTGTCCGTAAACGGATAAGGACAGGACAAAGCAAAGACTAAGTAGGATTTTGGTTGAGGGAGCTTTCATAATGGTTCTAATCTTTGGGACTTTTCAATCTATAGCACCTAAAATAATGCCTTTTTACGTTTAAATACCAAAAACTTCGATAAGATACACTTTTTTAACAAAACCGCCAGCTGAATTCGCCGCGTCAAATTTATTTAACAATATGTTAACATATGTCGTGGCGCTCTATTTTTCAATGATTTTTCTAATTCGTTAACTTTGAAGGAATTGCTAAGAAGAACGAAATGATTTTACCAAAAACCAACATTGAGCTACAGTTGCAAAAACTCAAAAAAAAGGAAATTTCTGAAGTACAGATTCTTAAAAACGTCCAAGAAGTACTTAAACAACGTTTTACCCAGGAAAAAAGAATTGGTTCAGAACTAAGATCGACCACAGGAATCACAACCAACGATTTCAACTTTGAGTTATTGGAAGCCGATAATATCTATCACCTGGACCAGATCAAAAAAATCTGTATCGATTATCGACTTCGGTTTTTGGATAGTCGATACTTTAAGGGAAAGGTACCCCGAAGTGGCATGGACAAAATCAAAACGCTGGAGGCCCAACACAATACAGAACTGAAAGGCTTTAAGGTCATGGCACCTTCCAAACTTTTTAAGTTGGAGGATAAAGATGACCCGTTACTTTTTGCCCCGATTGGAAATGACTACTATTATCTTGTGCACAAATGGGGCAATGACTTGCATCCAGTGCGAAAACTGTTAGTATGGCCATTTAAGAACATGGTGAACCTTGTACTTTTTGTCCTTTTAATAAGTTATGGAGTTACCCTCCTGGTGCCAGAAGGACTTTTTTCCAAAAACAGCTCCACAGCCGAGTTTTGGATTGTCTTCTTTTTTATGTTCAAGTGCATAGCCGCTGTGGTTATCTTTTATGGCTTTGCCCTGGGGAAAAATTTTAATCCCGCAATCTGGAACAGCAAGTACTTTAATGCTTGATTAGACTGTTGCCACAGCATACATTTTGTCCCGCTGTGCCTTTATGGCCTTATCCGACATATAATCATCAAAGCTTAGGTAACGGTCAATGGTTCCTTTGGGCGTCAATTCAATGATTCTTGTTGCAACTGTATGCACAAATTCGTGATCGTGGGTTGTCAGCAATACAGTCCCTTTAAAGTTCTTTAAGGAATTATTGAAAGCCGTAATACTTTCCAGGTCCAAATGGTTTGTGGGTTCGTCGAGCATCAATACGTTGGCTCGGAGCATCATCATGCGGCTCAACATACAACGCACTTTTTCACCTCCGGAGAGCACAGTACAGTTTTTGAGGGCTTCTTCCCCACTGAACAACATTTTCCCCAAGAAACCACGGATATAAACCTCTTCACGCTCTTCCTCGGTCTTTGCCCATTGGCGGAGCCAATCCACCAAATTAACATCCTCTTTAAAATAAGAAGCATTGTCCGCCGGTAGATAGGATTGATTGGTGGTCACCCCCCACTGGTAAGAACCCCTATCTGCTTTTGTAACGCCGTTGATAATATCATAAAATGCCGTTGTGGCCCTTGAATCCTTGGAAATAATGGCCACTTTGTCCCCTTTTGCCAGATTAATGTTGACATCCTGGAACAGCAAATCACCATCTTCCGAGGTAGCTGAAAGTTTTTCAACATTCAGAATTTGGTCTCCCGCTTCGCGCTCACGCTCAAAAATAATGGCCGGATATCTACGACTGGACGGTTTTATGTCCTCAATTTTCAGCTTGTCCAACATTTTCTTTCTTGAGGTGGCCTGTTTACTCTTGGCCACGTTGGCGCTAAATCGCTGGATAAATTCCTGAAGTTCCTTGGCTTTCTCCTCTGCCTTTTTGTTCTGTTGCGCCCTTTGGCGCGCTGCCAATTGACTACTTTGGTACCAAAATGTATAGTTCCCTGAAAACAAATTGATTTTCCCAAAATCGATATCCGCTATGCTGGTGCACACTGCATCCAAAAAGTGCCTGTCGTGCGAAACCACAATAACAGTGTTATCATAGTTCGCCAAAAAATTCTCCAACCAATTAATGGTCTCATAGTCCAAATCGTTGGTCGGCTCATCCATGATCAGTACATCGGGATTGCCGAACAAAGCTTGCGCCAAGAGCACACGAACCTTAAGTTTGGAATCCATATCGGCCATGGCCGTATAATGGAGCTCTTCTGAAATCCCGAGATTGGAAAGCATAGCTGCTGCATCGCTGTCCGCGTTCCATCCGTTCATCTCTTCAAATTGCACCTGCAACTCCCCAATTTTTTCGGCATTCTCATCCGAGTAATCGGCATAAAGTGCATCGATTTCCTTCTTGATCTTAAAAAGTGGCTTGTTCCCCATTACCACGGATTCCAGCACAGGAAATTCGTCATACGCATTGTGGTCCTGTTCTAGAATCGACATTCGCTTGCCCGGTTCCAGGTTTACACTGCCCGAAGTAGGTTCCATCTGTCCTGACAGAATTCTCAAAAACGTGGATTTACCTGCCCCATTTGCCCCAATGATCCCATAACAATTTCCATGGGTAAAGGTCACATTTACCTCATCAAACAACACTCTTTTTCCGAACTGTACCGATAAATTGGATACTGATAACATTCCTTTTCTTATTTTGGTGCAAAAGTAGCTAAAACACAATGGTATTTCCAATTTAAAAGTGGATTATTAAACATCACTAAAACAAGGTTTTACAACATTTAACTAGCTATTAACAAGCTTAGGATTAAGCTATTCTTAATTTTGTTGGTCAAATATGATCGTTCGCTTTTTATGATTAGATTTTTACTCGGTCTCTCTTTAGTGTCCATTTTGTCATGTACTGGAAGATCCGGGGACTGCCCCACGGTCTTTTTTGGAGGAGAGATAGTCAACCCCACTAGCGATTATGTAGTCCTTTATCGGAACGATTCTTATATCGATTCTGTAAAACTGGACGACAACAATAGGTTTGCCTTCAAGCTTGGAGGCATTGAGGAGGGGCTCTACCATTTTGATCACAGTCCAGAACAACAATATCTATATCTGCAAGAAGGAGACAGTATACTTATACGCTTGAATACCATGGAATTTGATGAGTCCTTGGTTTTCTCGGGACGCGGTAGTGACATCAACAATTTTCTTATTGAGATGTTCCTGGCCAATGAGCGGGACGAGCACCTGATTTATAGCTATTACAAACTACCTCCAACTGATTTTGCACGAAAGTTGGATTCCATTAAGAATATCAAGGTGAATATGCTTAAGGATCTTACGGCGGACAATACGCTAAGTGACAAGGTTTTGGAAATGGCGGAAGCTTCGATTTATTACACGGACTTCCTTCACAAGGAAACTTACCCCTTCTATCACAAGAAAAAAACAGGCAACGAGGTTTTTGAGCAACTTTCAGATTCTTTTTATGATTACAGGGCCACGTTGGATTTGAACAACAGGGAGCTTGCTTATTTTAGACCGTATTTTGATTTTCTAAAATACCATTTTGGCAATTTGTCCTATATGACATGCCAGATCGGTTGTGGAACAAATGAAAAACCGGAAATGGGCCGTTTACATTTCAACAAACACAAATTGAAATTGGTGGATAGCTTGGTTCAGGAACAGGAGTTGCGCGACATTCTATTTAGAAACATCGCCATGGATTATCTATTAAAGGAGCATAATGCGAGCCAGGAGTGTCAGATTTTCATAGATAAGTTTAGAAAGCTTTCCTCCAACGAAGACCATAAGGCGGAAATTAACCATCTGTACGAGGGCATCCAGAATCTTCAGCCTCAAAAGGAGTTGCCAAATCTTCAAATCGTAAATACAGACAACCAAAGAGTCTCCTTAAAGGATATTAGTAAAAACAAGAAGACCGTCTTTTATTTTTGGACAGCATCCCAAAAAGGTCATTTCAAGAATATTACCAAGCGTATTGCCAAATTACAGGAAAAATATCCCAATCATCATTTTGTAGGCATCAATGTAAAGACAAGCTATACCCAATGGATGAATATGCTCGAGGAATACAATTTGGACAAGTCCAAACAATTCCATGGGGATGATTTCAGGGAAGTGCAGACCGCCCTAATTTTGGACGACCTCTATAAATGTGTTATCGCCGAAGATACGGTCGTAGTGGACGCTTTCACCAACCTATACGCGGCATTCTAAAAAGAAAACCCTAAAAACATAAAGTTTCCAGGGTTTATTTATCCTTTTGGTTAAGATATCCTTTTAGGAGTTTCCCTTTCGGTAATCCGCCAAGAATTTTTCCAAACCTATATCCGTTAGTGGGTGTTTCAGCAGTCCTGTAATGGAGGACAAAGGACCTGTCATCACATCGGCCCCAATTTTTGCACAGTCGATAACGTGCATGGTATGGCGGATAGATGCTGCCAGAATTTGGGTATCAAATCCATAGTTGTCATAAATCAACCGAATCTCAGAAATCAAATTGAGTCCGTCCGTGGAGATATCATCCAAACGTCCCAGGAAAGGAGATACATAGGTAGCCCCTGCTTTTGCGGCCAAAAGCGCCTGTCCGGGCGAAAACACCAAGGTACAATTGGTGCGAATTCCCTTATCGGAGAAATACTTTAACGCCTTTACG
>JBCCUY010000244.1:0-5463 GCA_039196145.1 Bacteroidota bacterium | reverse complement strand
CGGGGCCCACCCCTTTCCATTCCGAACAGGGAAGTTAAGCCCGTTTGCGCCGATGGTACTGCCACACCAGGTGGGAGAGTAGGTCGCCGCCTTCCTTGACCCTCCTTAGTCGAATGACTTCGGAGGGTTTTTTGTTTTTTGAACTGTTCTTGGGAATGGACGTTTAAACTGTTTTAAAAGCTATTTTTCTACAATAAAACTTTCTGAAAGTGATACGGGTTTTCCATCAAAAGTGTAGCCCTGAACGATGATTTCAAAATTTCCAGGATTATCACTTGTATAAAAACTTACACCTTTCCGTTTATCTGTAATTTCCAATTCGGGTTCCCAAAATAGTTGATATCTGAAATCAGGGTATTTCTTTTGCGCTTCTGGAATCTCAGCATTGTGTCTTTGAAAGAAATATTTCTTTTTGGGCAATGGTGGTGGTATCTGTTTCCTTAAGAAATCAGTTTCCTGTGGCTTAAAATCTTTGTCACTTGTAGAAATCGAAAGGATGCCATGAAATATCTGGGGTCCCACATAATATTTATCCCGTGAAACGGCTATGCTTATAACCTTTTTTACATCGTATTCCAGTAGGCTGTTTATATCGCTTACAAAAAAACCATCGACAAATACCAAGGGAACTTCATTTGGGTTTACAAAAAAAGACTCTGCTCCCCTTATTTGTATGAAGTAATGGTTTTTTTCTTTTTTTATCCAAACATTATCTATAACCTCAACAATTGTTTCGCTTAAGGAAGAAAAGCGTTTATAGTCGTTTAAGACATATTTTTCCGGGAGTTCATTAAGAAACTTGTGCTTAGATTTTTCAATTAAAACACTGTCATTTCTTTTATGAAAATATGCACTTTCAATTTGATTATGGACACTTCTTTCCGAAATGATTTTAATCATTTGTGAGGAAACCTTCAGGGTGTCAAGGTTCAGTTCATGGTAATTTATCGGGCTTGATTCATCGAGTACAATTCGTTTTGAAGCTGTGCTGTCCCCTAAGACCATTAATTCTATTTCACCATTTCTGTCTTCTTCGTTGATATTTATAAAAAACTTACCTTTTTCATCTGTAATGGTCGTTTTGATGGTGGGATAGGTTTTGGAAAGTGAAATTATCATCTTTTCATCCGTTAATAGGGAATCGTTTTCATCAATGAGATTGCCGCTTAATAATTCTCCACGCAGTTCTGGTAAAAATATAGTATCGCCAAGTTTATTGTTCTTTGTTCCAATTTTTATGGAAAATTCCATGTTTGTTGGCTTTGGCCTAGAAAAACGAGGAAGCGAATCGACTTTCCTGACTGAAACAGAAAAAAAGCCACCGGTGACCGATTGTTTTTCGCTTTCAAGTTCGAATTCTACCAATTCTCGCTGTTTAAATGTTTTTTTTGGAAGAACAATATGGTAATGACCAGCTTTCCGTTCTTTCGAAAAATTAGCGCTTGGGAGTTCATTACCCGTAATTCGGTGTTGGGATTCCTCTTCACTCCCTAGCTCTAAAGAATCATCCGACTCTTTAGATAAATTATTGACCTGCTTAACCTCGGTATGTTCAGCTTTTATCGTTGCCGCCCTGGAAACTGAATCTATTTGTTGTTTTTTGTTTATCCACTGCAATGACTTATCTAGCTCTTTGTAAGGGTTGACTACCGCTATGTCCGTCTTGAAAAAAGCTTCCTGTCCAGCGTTGAGCATCCAATGCGTATATGCGATCAGTTTGTAGCTACCGGATGCTATGGATACGGGGATAAAAAAATCTCCCTGACCTTGTCCCTTATCAAGCTTTACTTTGTGCTTAAAGACAACTGCACCATCATTCCCCAACAATTCCAAATAGGCAATTTTGCTAATGGTACTCAGTTTGTTCCGCTTTGCCTCCAGACAATAGATTTTGTAGTATAGATATTCCCCAGAAATGAAAAAGGAGTCGTTGATGTGGACATGGATACGCTCTTGCTGAATGGATTGATAACCCACTAATTCCTCAGAAGTTTTAATAACATATTGGGAATGAATGACAGTCCAGTTTGCCAAACATATCAAAACAAATAAGAGTATACGTGTTGTCATTTTAGCAAGTTTATTCTACCCAAAAGTCGGGAACTATATTGGACCCTAAAGCGGTGCAATCACCACAAACTCTTGGTTGTATAATATATCCGTCCACAAATCCAACGGAATTAAAAGTGAAACCCAGAAGGCTGATCTGTTCGTTTCGGATTAGTCTGGCCAATACTTCATCATCTGGAGCGTCAAATCCTTCCCTACAATCTTCGACAAAGGGCGGCTGTTCGCTGTCAGGGAAAAAATCAGTATAATTGAAAAAGAACCTTCGTTCCGACACGGAGGAAACTACGAAATAGCCAGCTACTAATTGATTGGAATTATCTTGGGGAAAGACGTTACTATTGATAAACCCGGGCTGGCTCTCGGAAAAGATATTTTCTGATGAGGAAAAATCATTCAATTGCTCATAAAATTCGTAGGCCTCTCTATTCAGAACAAATTGCTGGACCAATATGCTGTAGCGGTGAGATATTATATAATTATCCTGATCTATAAACCTCACCTCAAAGCCAGTCACCCTATCTTCAACGGAATTGGTGGTGTTGGTTAAAAAAATACCGTTAGATTTCTCGGAAGCGAAGCAAATCCTCTTTTCTTCCCTTTGGGGTATATCAGCAATCACCAGCGGGTCTTCAGACCCTATGATCAATTCTTGCGGAATCCATTTTGGAGCTATGACTTTATAGGTCTCCTCATATTTATACCGGTAATACTGAGAGTCTCCGGTAGGATCAAAACTATCCACCTTTATACTAAGCCCGTTTAAACCATTATCGGTTTGGGTTAGTTCTGCGTAAACATTATCTATTTCTGTTCCCGAAGGTAATCGGACGGATTGGGAGCTATAGTTGCTACCATCCCGGGTAGTTATCCGTAGTTCATAATCTTTGTTGATTTGGGCCGCAAAGGTATTGTCCGCAACATATTTCCCAGGTTCCACTTCGGTAAACGAATACTCCTGCTGATTGTCTGCCCAGATACTAACGACCGCCGATTGTTCAGGAATTGGTTCCTCGGTATCTGTTTGTGATGACCGACTGAGCAAAATCTCATGGTTTTTGAGTTCGTCCGTTATCAATGCATCCACCACCAACACACTATCTGAACCGGAAACATCTAGGGCTATGGGTTCCGTACATGCGCAGAACAGGGCAAAGACGCAGAATCCCACCCAAATGGGAACTTTTATTCTATATGGATTGGAACAGATCATGCGTTAAAACTTAAAGTTATAGGTTACAGTGGGTATAGGAATAGAAAAAATGGAGCTCTGATATGCTTGCAACTTTCCATCATCGGTAACAAAAAATACGGAGTACGGATTATTTCTTCCCAATACATTGTACACCGAAATATTCCAAAAGCTGTGGGCAAACTTTTTGATTTTATGATTTCCCTCTATGTTAAAACTTAAATCCAAACGATAGAAATCCGGGATGCGAAACTTATTCCGATCACTAAAAAGGGGATATTCCACCCCCTCCAAGAAGTAGGTTCCAATGGGGAAAGTCACCGGTCTCCCTGTTTGGTATACGAAATTGGCAGAAAGACTAAACCTCTTGGTGAACTTATAATTGGTTACCAAACTTAAATCATGGGGTTTGTCAAAATTGGAGGGGAAATACTCCCCATTGTTCACCTGTTCTTCAATAAATGGACTGTCCAATTTGGTAAACGATCTGGAATACGTATACCCAAGCCACCCATTAAGCTTTCCTTCATTCTTTTTTATCAGGAACTCAACACCATATGCTTTTCCTTCTCCTTGTAATACCTCCGTTTCTATGGATTCATTTAGCAATAATTGGGCGCCAACTTTATAATCCAGGAGGTTTTTGGATTTCTTGTAGTAGCCTTCCAAGCTCATCTCAAAATTTCCGTCATCGAAATTTTTAAACAATCCCAGTGAAAACTGCTCGGCACGCTGGGGTTCTACATTTAGATCCGAAAGTTTCCATGTATCCGTAGGGGACACGGTCGTATTATTGGAAAGCGTATGTATGTACTGATACGTGTTGTTGTAGCTTCCCTTGATCGAAAAGTCGGGAAATAGGAAATATCTGGCCGAAAATCTGCCTTCAAGCCCTCCATAGGTCTCTATTATTTCGTTGGAATCAAATTCGCGAACTTCCAACAAGGTCTCCGCACTTTTTGGTGCATCCTCCGCATAAATAGGTTGTGAAGATTTTCCCAGCGCTGCAAACAAAGAATATCGTAATCCGATATCCATAGAAAGCTTATCATTGATTGTCAGGTGGTCCGAAACAAAAACAGCAGATTCCAATCCCTTTTCCCTTTGAATCTCCAAGGGTTCTATTATTGAATTTGTACCTATGGGATCTATATATCCGGGATCTACATTATATAGCTTGCTGGCAATACCGTAATTGATGCTGTGCGAATCATTAAAAAGACTCAATACTTTTAGTTTTAGCTCAGTTTCATTGATTCTGTAGCCCAAATCAAAGTTTCTATCCTCCTCCCCATCAAATTCAATATTGAAATCATACTGGCTATTGGAAAGTGATACACCTAGGGAATTCTTTTCGTTGAGCTGATGGTTCCACTTCAGTGAGAAAAGCCTATTTCTATAGCTGTATACGGAATCCGAAGTTATACTAAATGCGTCCCTGCTTAAGTATGCCGTAGCTTCAAGAGTGTTGTTTTCGTTTAGCTTGTCGTTGTATTTGGCAATAATGTCAAAAAATGAGGCTTCACTGTTTTTAAGTTCAACGTCATCCAGTGATCGCAAAATCCAATTGGAGTAGGTTGTTCTTCCGCCCAATAGGATTCCAGATTTGTTTTTAACAATCGGGGTTTCTATGGTTAGATTACTGGTAACAGGTCCTATAGCGGCTTCACCGGTAAATTTTTCAGTGTTCGCTTCCTTGGTACCAATATCAAAAACCGACGAGAGCCTGCCACCATATTCCGAAGGGATGTTTCCTTTATAGATGGTTACATTTCCCGTGACAAAAGGATTTAGCGCCGAGAATATGCCAAAAAAATGACTTGGATTATAAATTACCGCCTTATCCAACAAGAACAGATTTTGGTCCGTTCGTCCGCCCCTGACATTATACCCCGAAGAACCTTCGCCCGCATTTGTAATGCCTGGTAGGGTTATGGCTGTCTTTAGAATATCACGTTCTCCAAGAACCAAAGGAATCGTTTTTATTTCCGCAACATCAAGCTCGAGTACTCCGGCAATAACATTTTCAACATTCTGGATTCTACTACTTTCAACTACAACTTCATCCAATTGTTCGGCGCTATCGGCCAAGTTGAAATCCAGACTGCCGTCACTATACATGATTACTCTTTTTTGAATTGTTTCAATACCGATTGCCTGGGTTTGTACGATATGGACTCCTGTTGGGAGTTCAATCTCGTAAT
>JBCCUY010000243.1:0-5464 GCA_039196145.1 Bacteroidota bacterium | reverse complement strand
TGAAAGCGGGATTTCAAAACTTTTTTTGGAATGCTTTTTGGGGTACCTTTGCAGGCCCTGCCTTGTTTTAAAGGCATGGCAAACGTACGGAATTTGTTCTTTGATAAAAAAATGAGAGGATTTTGTCCATCTTCCCTGCGCAAGGCAGGTTCGATGGACGTAATTCGTTTACGGTAAGCAAAGCTTACCTAACTCATTACGGGGCCGACTGGTTTTGACAGCGAGACCATTGGCAATGTAAGCATGCCGAGCGCTGGGATACAGCTCGTTAATCTCATTTTCCACACTTTTAATTGGCGATAATAATTACGCTCTTGCCGCATAATCTGAATTATAGTAAGATTTGCCTCGTCCTTACTAGGTAGGGAAGCGAGATGTTCCTGGATAGCCCTTGTTGACGGCGATCCGTTTTGGAGCACCATAAAAGTCAACATAAGGGTACCGCTCGCTTTGGCGGTGCCACTAAAACTTTAAGAAGCTAAGTGTACAATAGGCCGTCCTTGGTCGGTTGTGCATCTAAAATTGAACAAGGACTAAGCATGTAGAAAGCATTGACTTTGCTTGTTTGGACGGGAGTTCGATTCTCCCCGGCTCCACCTTCGCCCTCCGAAGCTTTAAGCGCAGCGAAAAGCTAAGGAGGGCATTATTTCACTTTTTCAACCTCTTTTTAATTTACAACACTCGGGCTTCGGCGGACCCGGTCCACCAAAGTTTGGTATCAATAACCGCTATTATGGGTTGGACAGTCTATGTATTGAAATGCAAGGATAAAAATTATTACACCGGTTTCACCGGTAATCTAAGCAGAAGACTTTCTGAACACAATGATGGCAAGGTAAAATCTACCAAACATAGATTGCCCTTTATTTTGATCACCTATGTTGTTTTTACGGACAAATACAAGGCCTTGGCATTTGAAAAATATCTAAAGTCCGGATCTGGCATAGCATTTAGAAACAAACGCCTAATTTAAAAATACAACACCTCACTTTCGTTGATTACCACTATCTTCGAGATTATCTAGTACTCCAATGTCCAAAGGAAAATCTTGGTTACGAATCCTAATCGAGCTTATTGAGGTTTTTATCAACAGTAAGAACGGGAACAAACGAGGCCGCACATGGCACCAACATGTGGTACCCTACGAAGAAGGTTGGGCCGTGCGCCGCGAGGGCAACAAACGCATAACAAGTAAACACCGCAAGCAGAGCACAGCGATTAGAAAAGCCAAAAGTCTAGCCAAAAAATATAAGGCAGACGTTATTATCCACAGAGCCAGTGGTGGGATACGGGAGCGGATAAGTTACGACGATTAACAATGGTCCTTGTAACCGCTAGACTATGTTTAGTGATTTAGCGCCCTTTTTGATTTGGGTAAAGATGATCTAATTCGTTTCTAAAAAAATATCAAATAACGATTTCATTTAACTTTTGTCTTACCAACATAAAAATAACCGTTAAGCTTGCCAATAAATAAATGGTAACCAACTGAAATGAACATGAGAAGAATAGCTAAGACTATCTCAATCTTATATCGACCTCTACTTTTTAACTCTGTTCGTAAATCGGAAACATCTGAAATAAACTCAGGCCTTGTAGATTTTGGGAGTATCCAAAGTAAATAGCTAAATCGTGTGAAATTAGGAGCTTCTTCGGGTTTATTTAATTCGATTGGACTGTCCCAGTCAATAATAACAACATCAGGTGCTTCATCAATCTTAAGTCCAATGTGTTTGAAAACAAGATCCATAATATGTCCCGGGGTATTTTTTTCAACGTAGGTTTTAGTGACAATAAATGATGTGGCTTTGCTTCTACCTGATTCTCTATTACTACCAAGAAAGAAATTAAATTGACCATCACAGTCTTTATCAGCCTTTAGGTACTGGACCGATAACCCTGGTATTATATCCTGGTAAGACGTGAAGTAGGCCAATTTTTGTTCAATGTCCATTTTCAAATTTATTTATGTGCTTAATCTAAATACACCTGCTTTTATCAATGATTCCCTTTCCATTGCAAGTACATTACCTCCCTCTGCAGAAATCTTATAATATCTTCTTCTACCGCCGGGGCCATTTTCCTCACCCCATCGAGCTGTGACAAAACCCTTTCTTTCTAAGCTTTTAAGAGCACCATACAAACTCCCCATTTTCATTATTGAACCTAACTTCTGGAGAATTTGATAGCCGTACATTTCATTGAGTTCTATGCAAGCTAGAATTTTCAATTCCTGATTGGATACCACCGACGCCATAATTGTTTTGTTTAGACTTTATAAAAGTACAAGTTATTTTAATACTATGCAAGTCATAGTACTCACAATTTCATAGTATTTATAAGAAGTTTCCGCTGCGGACTTTAGTCCGCGGATTTCTCTAATATTTGTTTTTCCTTTGACTCCAATCCCAAATCATTTCCCATGAAAGACAAGAAAAAGATCAACCTAGATGACCTGGAACTCCCCATTGAGGCCTACTTTGGAACTTTGGAGCAACAAAAAAAGGATTATTCGCTCACCCGTTTACGGGTAAAGGGCTATCGTGACCTGCTTTTTAAATTGGAGTCGCTCCTTAACGTCTGTATTTTGGCGTTGGACAATCCCAACTCGGGCAACCACCAAGATATTTTGGAACCGGATGAGCATATCCAAGCCGTTTTGGAGTTGACCGCAAAACTGATCCCGCATGAGGAAGCGGAATTTTTGGATGGGGTTGGTGGACAGATAGGGTAAACTTCTTGTTCACAGACACGCTTTCATCGACCAAAAAACTGGCCCAAACACTCATTTTTTCGATAAAAACAATACTTGTTTCCATTTATCCAAGGTTTGTTGCGCTTAACCAATGAATTGGTCAAAATCGGCATGGGTCTTCATCTTTACTCCAAAGATTTAACCTATGAAAGCCATTATTTACAACCTTAAAAAGGAATTTTCAATCCCTAATAATCTTACAGCGGCCATTTGTTGTTTGATTCTTTCCATCACCATATTCTTTATTATGGGGGTCATTAACAGACAGATTTTACTGTAACCTTTAGCGACTTATTTTTTAGCAACGGGTATTAACGTGAAAGTATAGGATCGGGCAATCGGTGCAATGGTGTAAGCGTCGTGGACCAACCGGCCCCATGATGTATCGCCTCCCACTCCCATTTGTTGCAGGTCAATATTCCATTGAATAGTATTGCCAATTTTAATATCCGCTCCATGTTTTTTTGTCACAGGCACCAACCCTGAGGCTGAAGCCGCGCCATCTTTCTCTGGATCGAAATCCAATTCAGACATGGAAAAAGGCCAAACACTGGCATTCAATTGTCTATCCCCAACCATTCTTATTGTTAGGTCATTGGAAGAAACTTCCATCCAGCGTACATCAGTTTTATTTCCTGTTTCTTGAGGACGTGGGTAGCGATGAAATTGGTCCGTTATCCTGCCGCTATACAAACCTGCTTTAACCCCAGTTTTTCGGTCCCAATAACTTTCTTGTGGTCCATTCCCGTACCAACCTACCTCTGTAAAGCTATCGGGAAGCGTTAGATACATTCCCAATCTAGGAATATTGGGCAGTTCCGAATCCTTCGGCACAAACTCATACGCCACTTTAAGATTTCCATTGGGCAGCATTGTATAAACGGTGGTCAACTCGGCCGCTCCCTGCGGCAGGTCATATTTAACCTTAAAACTGACAGCCCCATCGGTATCTGAAGATGGAACTTTAACCAGCCTTGCTTGATAGTTGTAGGTTGCATTCTGCCATATTTCTGCCCATTTGTCCATTCCATTGCCCAAATCGTTATCTGTAGGTGGTCTCCAAAAATTGGGTCTAATAGGATTATTTGAAATCAAAGCTCCATCAAACTCCCACCTTTGAAATTCTCCTGTTATGGCGTCGATGGTAAGTCCAGTCTTATCATTCATTATGGAATAAGAATCTCCCACTTCGTTTACTTCCAAGTTTCTGTTTTGCATCTCTTTTACTTCCTGAAAATTGCCTTTTTGCAATACAAATTGATCCCAGGCGACTTCATGACCTTCAGGAACAGTGGAGGTGGATTCCCTTTGAACCAAGCTCAACTCTAAAATGTACTCATCATTGTTTTGAAAGGAAGCTGGAATTCCTTTAACATCTATTTTTTTGGATTCTTGCGGCCCAAGGTCGACACGTATTTCCAACTGCTCAGACTCCAGTTTCCCATTGACCAGAATTTTCGCCCTCATCTCTTTATCGGAGAAATCGGCAAAGAAATTTTTGTTTTTCAGCTCCACTACCCCATTACCCTGATATTCAAATTGTGCTGGTTCATAAACTTTCTTTACTTCCAATAAATGTGGATGTGGGTTTCTATAAGGATCTACCAATCCGTTATTTAAAAAATTGCCATCCGTAGGCAGGTCGGGGTGATAATCGTGTCCATACGCTAGGTAAGGCTTTCCCTTCTCATCCTTGTATTCCAAACTCTGATCCACCCAATCCCAAATAAAACCTCCCTGTAGATTGTCATATTTTTCTATGATATCCCAATAATCTTGCAAGTTCCCTACAGAATTGCCCATGGCGTGTGCATATTCGATCATTATGGAAGGTTTATCCGAATTAGATTTTCCATGTTCTATCAAGAACTCTGGTTTAGGGTACATAGGACAATACAAATCTGTATAATCATCTTTCCCGGCAGGTTCGTATTGCACAATTCGGTTATTGTCCTGCTCTTTGAGCCATTTATAAGTTGTTTTGAAGATGCTGCCCTCGCCTGCTTCGTTGCCCAAGGACCATGAATAAATGGATGGGTGGTTTCTATCCCTAAAATACATTCGTTGGGTGCGCATCATATGGGCGGGGAGCCAGGTCATTTCATTTCCAATTTGGGTATTCTCATCAATGGCCAGAGGATGGCTCTCAATATTGGCTTCATCAACAACATACAATCCATATTTATCACATAAGTCAAGCCAATAGGGGTCATTGGGATAATGTGAACTTCGAACAGCATTGATGTTATTTTGCTTCATCAATCGAATATCTTTTTCCATGGAGGATTTGGATACCACATGCCCAGTGAAAGGATCTGTTTCATGACGATCAACGCCCCTAATATCAACCGCTTCGCCATTGACAAGAACCTGTCCATTCTTGATCTCAACCCGCTTAAATCCTACATGGCTTTTAATGAATTGATTATCATTCGGCTCCAAACTATCTTCCAATGAGATTTTAAGGCGATACAAGTTTGGAATTTCCGATGACCATTGCTTAGCTCTTTTGCAAAGGTGCTCAAAACTGACTTTTACTTCTTTTCCCGGTGGGATCTTAATCGACGATGTTTCTTTGTAGACCGAAGTTGCTCCATCCCAAAGTTCCAATCCAACATTTCTTGCAACAATGACCTTAGATTCATTTTTAATTCTAACCGTTCCTTGAAATACTCCATCGGAGTAAGTATCGTCCAAATTTGTATAGAT
>JBCCUY010000242.1:0-5508 GCA_039196145.1 Bacteroidota bacterium | reverse complement strand
TTTTTGATTTCCGAGTTGACCAATGCTATATAATACTGCATTGCCTCATCCGCGCTTATATTTTGTGCTTGAATTAGGGCATTGGCCTTAAAGGCGTTGATTAAAGGAGTCTTGCTCCCAGGATGGCGATAGTTTTTGTTGGCTATCTTGTAGTAGGCATACAGCTTAAGTAGCAAGTCTGCCGGAAGGGGTTCGGTATAGGCGTTGACGTATTCTACGGCCTCCCTAAATTGGGTATGTAGTTCCTCCTCATTCATCCCTTTTGGCTATCGATGCTATACAGGTTTTAGCACCTACCACTTTTTGATTGAGTTTCACCGTGATATTACAATCCAAAGGGAGCAATAAATCCACCCTTGAGCCAAATTTTATGAAACCGGCATCTTGTCCTTGGGTCACTTGTTCCCCTTCCTCTGCATAGTTCACAATCCGCCTGGCCAGGGCTCCGGCAATCTGTCGATAACCAATCTCCCCAAATTTTGGAGTGTGCAAAATAACCGTGGTTCTTTCATTTTCCGTACTTGATTTGGGGTGCCATGCGACTAGATACTTACCAGGGTGGTATTTGGAGTAGGTAACAGTACCACTGGCCGCGTAGCGCGTAACATGGACATTCAAAGGGGACATAAATATGGATACCTGCCTTCGTTTTCCCTGAAAATATTCAGGTTCTTCAACTTCTTCTATGACAACCACCTTACCATCTACTGGGGCCAAGATTTCGTCAAAATTTGGTGTAACGGGTCGTTTTGGGTTTCTAAAGAACTGTAAAATCAACACCAAAATAACAAGAGCCCCAATCTGTGTCGCGAATCGAACCCATTCCAAATCTATATAGAACTGGGCTACGAGAATAATTGCTACTACTAAAAAAAAGGTGGTGATTATTATTTTTTGACCTTCTTTATGAAACATAGGAAAATATATTAAGTACCAAATATGCAAATGGTGCGGCAAATACAAGGCTATCCAAACGGTCCCAAATTCCACCATGACCGGGTAAGATGGCACCACTGTCCTTTACCCCTGCAACACGTTTGAACTTGGATTCCAACAAATCCCCAAGACTTCCGGCCAAAACAATTACAAAGGCCAGAACCATCCATTGCATGACTGTTAAGCTTGTCTCATACCTTGACAAAATGTAGGCTGCAACCAATGCAAAAATAAGACCTCCAATAGAACCTTCCACAGTTTTTTTCGGAGAAACTGCCGGATAAAGTTTGGTTTTGCCAATACTTCTGCCCACTAGATAGGCAAAAGTGTCATTGACCCATATCAAAATAAAGATACCCATGATTAAAAACTGGGCGAAACTGTTTTGTTTATAGGGGATCATGGTAAGAAAAATGCAACCTCCTCCCAAGTATAAAACGGCAATGATAAATTTTTGTGGTTTGCTGAAATTGACTTCCTTCTTGGAAAAAAGAAATACGAGCAATGCCAAGTCCACAGTAATGGTCATCAGCATTAACAACGTAATCAAAAACTGGTCATGGATGAGGTAGATATAAGCCCACCAAAGCGCAAGAAAGGCTACGTAGATATAATATTCCTTTAACCTTACGATACGTTTAAACTCATACAAACAGGCTAGCCCAAAAACCATAAAAAGAAAATCAAACGCATCTGAACTTAGAAACACGGTCCCCATAAGGAGTACCACATAGATAACCCCGGTAATAGAGCGCCTTAGAATTTCTTTCATGTAGTTAGTAGTCTTCTAGCAACAAAAGATATACATTTTTTGAGGCACTTCCGTAGGAAAGGAAATCATTTTTGTTTTCTGGAGTGGGCTGAAAGTGTTTCAGGGTAGTGATATTGTTAGGGATATTCTTACGGTATTTTTCCTTGATCACCTTTAATGCTTCGCTGATAGAATCCACCAGCTGACTGGTCGTGGCAAAAACAATAAGATTGGACGGAAGTTCATCCAACTTCTTTTCCTTTATTTGATTTGAGCAAACTAAAATAGATCCATTGTGAGCTATTAAATGCTCACAGGTGGTAAAAAAAATGTCGCTTTCCTTTTGTTTTTTGGTGAACTTGATTTTTTCCGATGCAAATCGGTTTTCCAAACGAGAATCCAGGGTGTAGAAAAAGTGTTGTTGCCAGTCGTTTTCCGAAACAATGTTTTGAAGGGCCTCGGAAATCTCCAAATCGTCCTCGCAGTAGATGAATTTGCCCCCATTCTTTTTGAAGTAAATGGTAAATTTCTCGTCAACCGGGATTTTTAGGTCGGGCATATGTTCCCCACGGGTCTCCAGGGTTTCCTTGGAAACCTTCTTGCCACCACCAAAAAGTTTGTCAAAAACTCCCATTTATGGTTTAAAAATACCTATTCCCTGTAAATAATCAATAGTAAGTCTATGATTCTGCAGTTTCCAACTCTTCCTTTTCAAAGGGTCTTTTTCCAAAAATCTTTTCCAAGTCATCCTTAAAGATAACTTCTTTTTCCAACAATCGCTCGGCCAACTCGGTAAGTTTATCCTTGTTGTCGTCTAGTAACTTAATGGCCCGCTGGTACTGCTCTTCTATGATTTTTGAAATTTCCTCATCTATCTTCTGGGCGGTTTCCTCGCTATAAGGTTTTGTGAAGCCGTATTCACTTTGGCCTGAGGAATCGTAGTACGTAATATTCCCCAATTGGTCATTGAGTCCATAAATGGTTACCATGGCCCTAGCTTGTTTGGTTACCTTTTCCAAATCGCTCAACGCACCGGTAGAAATTTTGTCAAAGATGACGCGCTCAGCGGCTCTACCCCCCATTGTGGCGCACATTTCGTCCAACATTTGTTCCGGACGCACGATCAAGCGCTCTTCTGGTAAATACCATGCGGCTCCGAGGGATTGCCCCCTGGGCACGATAGTTACCTTCACAAGTGGTGCTGCATGTTCCAACATCCAGCTTACTGTGGCATGACCTGCCTCATGAAAAGCAATTGTCTTTTTCTCCTCAGGAGTAATGATTTTGTTTTTCTTCTCCAATCCACCTACAATACGATCTACAGCATCAAGAAAATCTTGTTTGTTGACCGACTTTTTCTCTTTTCGTGCGGCAATCAATGCAGCCTCATTACATACGTTTGCGATGTCCGCACCAGAGAAACCAGGAGTTTGTTTGGCCAAAAAGTCCAGATCAAGGGTTTCAGCTGTTTTGATAGGTCTTAGGTGTACCTCAAATATTTCCTTACGCTCCCTTAGATCTGGAAGGTCGACATAGATCTGTCGATCAAAACGTCCGGCCCTCATTAGAGCTTTGTCCAAGACATCTGCACGGTTAGTGGCTGCCAAAACAATGACATTGGTATTGGTGCCGAAACCATCCATCTCGGTCAAAAGCTGGTTTAGGGTATTTTCCCTTTCATCGTTGGAACCAGTAAAATTGTTTTTCCCACGTGCCCTACCGATGGCATCAATTTCATCAATAAAGATGATGGCCGGTGATTTGTCCTTGGCTTGTTTGAACAAATCCCTAACTCGAGATGCTCCCACACCCACAAACATTTCCACAAAATCGGAACCTGAAAGTGAGAAGAAAGGCACCTTGGCCTCCCCGGCTACCGCCTTGGCCAAAAGTGTCTTACCGGTTCCAGGAGGTCCTACCAATAAGGCTCCTTTTGGGATTTTACCGCCTAACGAGGTATACTTATCGGGATTCTTTAAAAATTCAACGATTTCCTGTACCTCCTCTTTGGCGCCTTCCAGTCCGGCAACATCCTTAAATGATGTACGCGTATCCGTTTTTTCATCAAAAAGTTTTGCCTTGGACTTTCCTATGTTGAAAATCTGTCCGCCAGCACCTCCACCTGCACCGCCAGACATTCTCCGCATGAGGTAAATCCAAATACCGATGATCAAGGCAAATGGAAGCAGTGAAAGCAACAACTCGCCCAAAACATTGGACTCCGTGTCAAAATCAACAATAGTATCGAGATTGTTCTCCTTCTTTATACTGGTTATCTCATCCTCAAAATTTTGAAGGTCACCATAGTCCAATATGTACTGTGGAATCTTTCCAGCGGTAAAATTGAAGGGCCTGTCCGCCACGTTACGGTGCACGTCCTTTTGAAGTGCTTCCTCTGTTAGGAAGACCTTGGCCTGTCTAGTATTGGTTATGATTAAAATTTCTGCGATATCCCCATTTCTAAGATACTCTTGGAGTTCTGAGGTGGTAGTTTTTTCGGTACTGGAGAAACTATTACCTCCGAAGAACTGAAATCCTACGATTAACGCGATGACCACACCGTAGATCCACCAGGAACTAAAACGAGGTTTTTTAGGGGTATTGGAATTGTTTTCTTTTGCCATTTTTCTTTAAGAATTGTAACTGCTCTCCACCATGGTTACTTTGGCATCTCCCCAAAGTCCTTCAATGTCGTAGAATTCCCTAATATGTTTTTGAAATACATGCACCACAACGTTTACATAGTCCATTAAGACCCATTCTGCATTCTCCGCACCCTCAACATGCCAAGGTTTATCCTGAATGGCTTTGCTGACGGTTTTTTGGATGGAGGAAACTATTGCGTTAACATGCGTATTGGAAGTACCATTGCAGATAATGAAGTAGTCACAAACGGTATTTTCGATTTCCCTTAAATCCAGTAGATTTATATCTACTCCTTTAACTTCTTCTATTCCATGTAAAATTAAGGCAATCAGCTCATCTGCACTAGCTTTCGTTTTCTGCATTCAAAAATTTTAGTTTCTACAAAGTTATATTTTTTTTGTTTTCTTAGCCCTAGATTTTAACATAACCTTGGACGCACCACATTGGGAGAACTATCACAAATAATCAAACTTGATGCCACGGACTCCACAAATCTGTATTTAAGGAACTTGATGCATTCGCAAAACCTGTCCGATTATACCGTTGTGGTCACCCAAAAACAAGTCAAAGGACGCGGGCAAATGGGAACTTCTTGGCAGTCGGAATCCGGTAAGAACCTTACTTTTAGTGTATTAAAGCGATTCAATAACCTTCCCTCGACCAAGCAGTTTAATTTGAATATCTGTGTTTCCAGGGCTGTAACAACTGCGCTTCAGGACCTAAATATCCCTGATATTAAGGTAAAATGGCCCAACGACATAATGTCAGGTTCTTCCAAGATTTGCGGAATTCTTATTGAAAATGTCCTAAAAGGACATGACATTCAAAACGCTGTCATAGGAATAGGGCTAAATGTGAATCAAACAAAATTCCCCGGATTGGATAAAGTGGCTTCACTTAAGCTCCTCACCGGCAAGAATTTTGATTTAGAGGAAGTGCTTCAGCAAATTCTAGAAAAACTTAAACTGCATTTGTCCAAAATAGAGGAAAAAATGTTCCCCGAGCTTTTACCATCATATGAGGCCATGCTATTTCGCAAAGACAAACCATCAACATTTAAAGACCAAAAGGGCAATATGTTCATGGGTTTCATCCGCGGTGTATCACCAGAAGGGCAACTCATTGTTGAATTGGAAGATAAGATATTCCAAACCTATGGTCTAAAAGAGGTTTCG
>JBCCUY010000241.1:0-5529 GCA_039196145.1 Bacteroidota bacterium | reverse complement strand
TAATGGCTAAATTATACATCAAAAGACAACAAATGAATATCATCTTTTTAAATTGTATATTATATCTATGGTTTAACATGAGTTTATTTTTTTCTGGTGTGTTTAACGAATACACAATTAAGTAGTTCATTTGATATCAAAAAATCTTCCCAATTGCAATGGACCTGGATGGACAGAATGACTCCGGAAGTGTAAACTAGAGAGGAGTGTTTTAATAAGTTGATCTTTAAATCATTCTTCAATCCATTTTTTCACTATACGTTGGATATCTGTATAATACTTTTTTGAAGGCATATGCTTTGAGCCCTTCAGCTCATATACTTCCCTTAAATCATTGAACAGGTTTTCACTTCTTTTTTTTATTTTTTTACTAGGAAAATAAACATCATTAGACGCTGTGATTATGTAAACAGGTTTGTTAAAATGCTCCACCTGTTTTCTTTTAAGGAGTTTCGGTATTTTGGTATCCAACTTTACACCAGTTATAATGAGTTTAAGCATTTTGGAAATAAAATCATCATCATTTGGCTGGAAAGCATCTATAAATTTTATGAGATGCTCCTCTTTTTTCGTTGTTTTAAAACGTAATAAAGGAATGGAAAGCTTGGTTATTGCATCCCAGATATTGCCACTGACGATACCACTGGGTACTACAAGAATACTTTTGGCGATTTTAGCAGGTTTGTGGATCATTAATTTTTGGACAATAAAAGCTCCATAGGAAATACCAACAATATTTGCTTTTGTTATACTTAACTTTTCCAACACTTGGTCAGCCCAAATAGCAAATGAATCGTCATGTATATCAATAGTGGTGTTTTCACTTTTAGTCGCCTGACCTATCGTGTCAATAGCAAATAAGCAGTATTCAAATGTGAGTTCCTTTACTGCTTCTAAGGTCAGCGGAGAGCCAGCATTATACCCATGGAACAATACAATTTGTTTGCCTTTTTCATTTCCTGCTTTTATTACTCGTGTCCTTCCAAAGGAACTATCTATATCTATCTCCTTAAAGACAATATTTAAACTTTTTAACTTTTGCTCATAAAGGAGCATGAGTTCTTCTTTTACATTTTTATTCTTGTAAATTGTGCTCATTAGCTATTGTTTTTTCAAATGTATTGAATAATCTGTAAAATTAGTCCATATGGACTAATTTGAAATTGTTATGAGCACTAAAGAAAAAATTGAAATAACCGCTACGGCATTATTTAACAGGAAAGGAATCAACAATGTAACATTGCGAGAAGTTGCAAAAACTTTGGGAATAAGTTATGGAAATGTAACCTATCATTTTAAGACAAAAAATCATCTTATCAGCGAAATTTATAAGAAGATGCTAATTGAAACGAATGAAATTCTAAAGTCATTCGACTATCAAAACATGTTTTCAGCAATTTTGAATGCTCCAAAAAACTCTTATAGAATCTCCATGAAGTATTTGTTTTTTTATGTGGACTACATAGAGATTAGAAGAAATTATAAAGAACTTTTTGCCCAAGCGGAAAAAGAAAATGCTAAAAGAAAAGAAGGGTTTTTAAAGATTTTACAAACCTTACAAACTCAAGGTATTCTAAGAAAAGAGTTGAAGAATGAAGACCTTGACTATCTAATGGACTTAAGCGGGGCAATGAGAACATTTTTTTTTATTAATCTTTCACCTACGGACTTTGGAAGTAAGGAGTTGGAATGTAAATACATAGTTTATATCAATAAATTGATATATCCGTACCTAACCAAAAAAGGTAGATTGGAATTCCACAGTTATGGAGGCGCCAAAGGATAATGAAGGCCATTATGAACCATTACAACCTAGAGCTAAAGGAACAAGTTTAAAAAATTAGGAATCAATCTGATCGTACCTTAACAAATACATGGAAGACCTTGCGGAAGTCAAAGTTGCTGGGGCTATTTTCTATGTTTAAGCCCATTAATCTGGGTTTTCCGATTGCCAACTTTATCATCCATTCTTTAAAACTATCCTTTTCAACTTATAAGGTCAAGGTCATATGTGACGCTTACCATGAACATTGGATTTTATCTTGAGGAGATTTTCCTGCTCAACCACCAACATCTAGTCTTATTTTCGGTTTGGCAACGGCACTATTGCGGATTGAAAGACTAAACCTCATGGCAACAGCTAATTTTGTAAATTTAGAAACATCCAGTTTGTTATCTAACATCTAAACACTATCTAAAATGAAATTACCAGCCATCCTTAACATATTGACCTTAATGTTTTTACTCTCCAGCTGCTCTTCCTATTTGACCAGTTCGGAAAATGTGGGCAAAGTCAAGAACAGCTACAACAAAATATTGGTTGTTGGTCGTTCTAAGGACAAAACCGCACGGATCAAATTTGAAAATAATGTGGTCAACGAATTGGCGGCGAATGGGGTCAACGCCATTGCCTCCCATGCCACAAAAAGTATTATAAATATCAACAAGAAGTATTCGGAAAGTGAATTGGTGTCCTTAAAGAAAAGTTTGGTGTCCAACAAATATGATGGTGTACTCGTTACCAACCTTATTAATACGGAAGAATATACTGACGTTTTACCAGGGGGGAGTTCTACGGCCTACATACCCACACGTGTGGGTAGATTTGGAAGATACCTCACATATTACCCTATCACGACCTGGGAACCGGACCAGATAAAAACTGGAACCAAATTTATTTTTGAAAGCACGCTTTACCGGTTAAGTGAAAACCCGGGTGAGAATCTGCAATGGGTCGGGCGCTTTGAAGTCAAAGACCCCAGTAGTTTGGAAAAAACGGTTAAAAACTACGCAAAGGACCTAACCAGTGCCCTTGTAAAGAGCAGTGTATCCAATTAGCGATTGCAGATGGATTGTATTGTGATACATATGCTGTTACAATGTGCTGAAAAATGATGCTTTCAAGAAAAAAATCAATGCTGTTGGTTGCAGTTTCTGCGCTCGTTTTTCTTGTAGGCTATTTGACACTGAAACAGACTGAACGTTTGCTTACCGAAGCTTTTGAAAGCAAATTGGTCCTGATAAGCAATCAGTCTCCCTATCAAATCAGCTACGAGGGGCTTGATATATCCATTTTGAAACAATCTTTTTGGTTGGCAGATGTGATGGTTTTGCCGGACAGCCTTCCAAGAGACGGTAAAAGCTTACAACCTCATATGGCCATAGCTTCAATTACGGCCCATGATTTTGAGATTTTACCTTTGTTATTTAATCGGCACCTCAATATTGGTGAAATCGAGATGAACAACTTGGAAATGGTCTACAGCACCCGAAAAGGTAATGGGCAAAAACAAAAAAAATCACCTAATACAAAGAAAAAAGAGAAGAGTCCTTTAAAGAAATTGACCGTTGAATCAATCGGGATCAGCGACTATTTAATCACAGAGTTAAGCACCAACCTTAAGGATTCATTGTCAACGTTACAAGGCGAAAACTTTTCTATAAATGGGGTTGCCTTTGAAAGAACCCCTAAAAAGAGACAACTTTCTTTGAATCCTTCCAAGTTGACTTTACATGCGTCAAACCTTTTTGGAAAATTGGGAAATACAGAATTAATGCTCTCAAATTTTCAATTTAATACGGAGAACTCTTTTGCTCGTTTTGATAGCCTTCAAATTGGAAGCCCATATTCATCAAGGCAAATCGCAAAACATCAGAAATATAATAAGCCCGTAAACAGTGCTAAAATTCCCGTTTTGGAATGTTTTGGAATTCAAACAGACAGTTTATTGAAACATGGAAATTTTGTTGCAGACAGTCTGCTCCTAGACCGGGCACATTTTACCATAATCAAAAATATTGCAAAACCTTGGGACACGAATGCAGTCATTCCTTTACCCCAAGAATTGTTGCGAAACAAAAAACAGAATATTGCAATTGAAAGGGTGCACATCAAGGATGCAAAAACACAATACTTTGAAGTTACCAAGACCGACGAGATTGAAATCCCGATTGATCAGTTACAAGTAACCATTAAAAACCTGGGACAGCAGACCGTTGAGATTCGCAATCAAGAGGAACAGTCAATGGAGGTTGCCATTCAAGGGCGGTTTTTTTATGATTTTCCCGTTGAGGCACGTTTCCTATTTCCCAAGCCAATGCAAAGTGACCTTTTCCAGTTTGAAGGTTCCACAGGGCCTTTTCACTTTGAAACCTTTAATCCAATTATGGTACCGACATCTAACATAAAGTTCGAATCGGGCTATGTACAACGTATCAATTTTAACGGAACCGGGAATGCGGACAGAGCATCAGGTGAATTTGTGATGATATACGATGATTTGACCACTACCGTGTTAAAACGCAAAGGACACAAAAAAAATAAGGCCTTTTCCTGGTTGGCCAATGCTACCGTTCGAAAACAAAATCCCAAGAATGGTAGGATAAAAGTGGCCCGTATGGAGCATCAAAGGGTTGTTTATAAAGGATTTGGAAATTATATGTTCAAAACGATTGAAACCGGTCTTACCAACTCCGTGTATCCCTTCGGGAATCGGAAAAAATATAAATGACTCCCTATTTGGCTTTTAGTAGGCTGTAGTTAATTCCCAATGCGAGATTGTTAAACCCCTGAAAGGTATAGTCCAAGTTGAGCTTAAATCGATTTAAGCGCACAGTGGTACCAAGACTGGTCCTAAAACCCGATATTTCTCCCTGAACGTCAAAAGGGTCAACAAAATTCAAGGTTTCTTGTTCTGTACTTATCGTGTAGGTTCCCAAAAGAGCATAGTTTGATTTGCCATTTGCATATCCGAGACTGCCATAGACATTCCAAACCGGAAATTTGGTGGAAATCAAGGTCTCGATCAACCAAGAATTCAGGTACACATCAACCTTTTGCGAATCCCCGGTTACAAAGCCGTCAGCCTGAAAATTATAATCGGCATCCAGCCGGGTAAATGCACCAAAAAGGGAAACGTGCAATGGCCAATTTTCGGCAGATGGGATACTTTTTGTCACCTCGTGCTTCAGCCCGAAACCAAAAACTCCCAACGCAACGCCTTCCACTTTCAATTTTGGAAAAAACCTAAAACTCAATTCTGAATTAAAGGGTAGGCCCAAACTGGCCTGTAAAAAAGCATTGGGCAATAAATTCGTTGAGAACAGACCTATACCTGTGGGAGCATCGAACACAAACTCTTCTCCATTTAAGGTTGCAACAAAGGTGACCTCTGATTCTGTGGCTCCCAATATTGTTGGTATCCTAATGCGGTTTGCCCCTCCTAGTACCTCTAGATTTTCAATTGATGCAATATTTATTTCCTTGGACAATTTCTCGCTCGGCACAAAAGACCCATTTGCTACTAAGGAAATATCCAGTTCCCACGCTTTTTTGGCCTTAGCCGAATTGTTCCAGCCCCCTATTAATCCATACAGGAGGCCTTCACTTAAGGGTTCCAAATACAGGGACGCCAATTCTTCGGCAGACTCTACGCCGAGAACCAAATAATTGTTGAAATCAAAGTCGTTTTGGGCTTCCAATTGTAAGCTTGAAAGCATCACTGACAGCAGAAATATTTTTTTAAAAAT
>JBCCUY010000240.1:0-5550 GCA_039196145.1 Bacteroidota bacterium | reverse complement strand
TTATTTAGAATTATTATAAATAAAGCGGTCGCTTTTTAAAAAATTCAACTAGACTGTGAACGGCTGCCGATACCGTTTTTATGTTCTTTAGGTGAGGAACTAGGAATTAAAAATCATAAGGTTTTCAATCGTAAAACCCAATAGGACCTTACCTTCTAGATGGGTCGCAGAGGAAAACGTAATGACTTTGCCATTGGGGAGCATTGCGGTATTCAAATAATGGTTCCCCAAAAAAATACTTCGGTCTATTTTTACTTTTGTGCGATATGGGGCCTTGGCTTCACTCACCAAAAAGTGGCCTTGTCTTATGGCATAAACTTTATCCGGTTCCGATGGAAAGTCAAAACTGTTGACGTCTTCACTTTGCAAAAGGGCGATGGGTCCAAATAGGGAAGCTACATAGGCATTTTTTGGATGTTCGTAAAGCGATTTTGCATTTCCATATTGTTCAATACGTCCACTTTTTAGGACCACAATTTCATCTGCTACGGCCATCGCATCCTGAGTGTCGTGGGTAAGGAAAAGTGCGGTAACCCCACTTTTCTTTATGATGTCGAAAATCTCATTGCGAAGGTGGAGTTTTAAGCTGGCATCTAGGTTGCTGAAGGGCTCATCCAAGATCAGAAGCTGTGGTCTAGGTGCCAGAGCCCTGGCTAGGGCCACTCTTTGTTGCTGACCCCCGGATAATTGGTGTGGGAACCTATTTTTGTATCCATCAAGTCCCACAAGGCGCAGAACTTCGTCCACACGATTTTCCTTTTTACTTTCCTTGGCAATACCATAAGTGATATTATTCCCCACATTGAGATGGGGAAAGAGGGCATAGTCTTGAAATACCATCCCAATATGGCGGTTTTGGGGCTGGATAAAGGTGGTGCTGTCGGCTACTAGGGTATTCTGTAGTTTGATGACCCCTGTATCTGGAGTTTCTAATCCGGCAACAAGTCTGGCTAGGGTGGTTTTGCCACATCCGCTTTCACCCAATATGGAAACTATGGTTCCGGTTTTGAGCTCTAGGTCGATACCCTTGATGACAGGCGAATCTTTTCCGGAAAAGGACTTAGTCAAATTTTCTATGTGCAGTGCAGGCTCCAATAGTGGTATTTTAGTTAGTTCTCTGTTCAGGTCGATTGTCTTTGATCTTCGTTCAAGAGTAATTTATTCAAAAAAATAATAGGTACAAGCCCAGTGGCTATAATGCCTAACGAGGGCAACGAAGCCTCCATGATCAACTCGTCACTTGCGTATTCGTATGCTTTTACTGCAAGGGTGCTTACATCATAAGGTTTCAAAATAAGGGTTAGGGGCAATTCTTTCATAATGTCCACAAAAACCAGGACAAAGGCGCTTAGAATTCCCGTTTTCAACAATGGAAGGTCAATTTTTAAAAAGGTGCGCACCGGACCATTGCCCAGCAAGCGGGAGGATTCCGAAATAGAGGAGCCCAATTTCAATTGCGAGGAAGCGAAAGGCTTATAGCCCACCGCAAGAAATCTGATCACATAGGCATAGATCAACCCCATAATGGTTCCATTGACCACAAGACCAATTTTAGCATCAAAAATTTCCCGCCCCAATCGAATGAGCCATCTGTCCAAGGCCAAAGACGGAATCATAACTCCAATGGCTAGAACAGCACCTGGGATGGCATATCCCATTATGGCCAAGGATGTGCTTCCCTTGAGCATCTTCAGTCGGTTCCATTTAGGCAGGTAAACGGCCAAAAGAACACAAAAAACCGTTAACGCAGCTGTCAAAAGTGCAATGCCCAAACTTTGCAAAGCAATTCCGAAGAAGGAAAGGGAGGCGGTTTTGTCCACCGTAAGAAAGCACCAATAAATCAACTGGGATACCGGAATGACAAACCCCAATAGCACAGGTAAAAATGCCGATAAGAAAAGCAATATGCCTTGACTTGGACCCGGATGTAATTGTGGAAGCCTAATATCACTTTTGGAAGCCATGGCATAGCTTCTGGCTCCTCGAAGCCAACGTTCAATCAGCATAAAAACAAAGACCAGCGCTAATAAAATCACAGATAAAAAAACAGCTGTAGCCGGTTCTTCCAATGAGAACCAGGCCCTAAATATGCTCGTGGTCAAGGTGTTTACACCAAAATATTTGGCAGCTCCATAATCGTTTAATACCTCCATGACCACCAACAAGAGGCCGCCAAAAATTGCAGGTCTGGCCATGGGCAATACTACCTTGATAAAAGTTTTCCTCTCATTGGCCCCCAAAAGTTTTGAGGCTTCCATGAGTCGCCCGGATTGGTATAAAAAAACAGCACGCGACGCCACATAAACATAGGGATATAAAGAAATACCCAGGACAAAAATTAATCCAGGAAGGTTCATGATGTCCAGTTTGGTCCCTTCCATCCCTACAGAAGCCAGTAGGGAGGACAGAGGCCCTCCATAATCAAAAACACCTGCATAGGCATAGGCCGTAATGTACGATGGAATGGTAAGTGGCAAAATCAACATCCATTCCAGATAGCGCTTAAAGGGGATATGGTACCGACTTACAATCCATGCGGACGAAACACCAAGAAGCAATGAAAAAAGAGCGGAACCCAAAACCAGTCCAACAGAGTTTAAGGTATATCCGAGCAGTACATTTTTTACCAAATGTTTCCAGCTTTCTCCAGGTCCGTCAATTATTTTTAGAAAAAGGGTTAGCAACGGAATACTTACAAAAACAACAAAGATTATGGTCAATATGGACCATTTGTTGCCGTCCCTTCGCATTGTATTTAGTCGTTGTAACAGAATAAAGACTGGATTTTCAGATAATACCTCAATAAGGTTGCTCAAAGGGCTTATTCCCTAAGCCACCTTTAGCTACCCGGACCCTGGCAAACCTACAAAATTACCCCTGATTTACTTCCAGCCCACCTCATCAAAGATAATTACGGCCTCCTTGTTTTTGATGCCTAGCTGGGACAAGGATAGTTCGTCCTCTTTAAATTGGCCCCAGGATTGCAACAATGCCGAAGGTTGAACTTCGGGATGCACGGGATATTCATAATTAGCTTCCGCGAATACGGCTTGAGCCTGTTTGCTGGCCAAAAATTCAATGAATTTGATGGCATTTGGCTTGTTAGGGGCATATTTTGCCACACCGGCCCCGCTAATATTGATATGGGTGCCCCGGTCTTCCTGGTTGGGGAAAAAGATTTGAATTCCATTTCCTGCTTTGACTTCTTCAGGGTCTTCCGAGTTTATCAATTTACCAATGTAATACGTGTTTACCACAGCCAAATCACCTTCACCTGCTACTACGGCCTTCACTTGGTCCCTATCGTTTCCTTTCGGATCGCGAGCCATATTGGAGACTATTTTTGTAGCCCAATCCCGTGCAGCTTCTTCACCTAGGTTGGCTATAAGGGATGCCATAAGGGATTGGTTGTAAATGTTTCCGGAGGAACGGATCAAAATTTTGTTTTTCCAGTTTTCGGAGGCCAAGTCCTCGTATGTGGATAGCTGGTCCGCACTAACCCTATCCTTTGCATAAGCAATAATCCTGGCGCGTTTTGTGAGTGCAAACCACTGCTTATCCTCGTCCTTAAGGTGAGATGGAATAATGGAGTCCAATTTTGGGGAGCTTATGGATTGCAGCAGTCCTTTTTCCTTTGCCCGAACCAATCTTCCTGCATCCACAGTAATCAGGACATCGGCGGGAGATTCTTCACCTTCAAAGGTCATTTTTTGAATAAGCTCATCTGCACTGGCGTTTACCACATTCACCTTGATGCCGGTCTCTTTTTCAAAGATGGCGAACAACTCTTGGTCCGGGGGATAATGTCTGTGGGTATAGACATTAACTTCTTGGGGAGCAGCTTCCTCGGACTTATTGTTTTTATCATTTTTACAAGCCCACACTAGGGCTATCACGGCTGTAAGAGCGATTATTTTTTTCATGGTATCTTCTTTATGGTGTTTTATCTACCCCATGTATCTAAAATGGGGTTTTGAATTTGAAAACCCGATTCAACCCTAATTGAACAACTGGTAATTCAGGTCCATAGTTTACCGGATACCGACAAAAGTAAAACTCAAAGCAATAGCCACCAACATTATTTAGATTTACTTTAAATAGTTGACTTGGAGAATAGAGTTATTATGCAAATGCGAATATAGGATTTGTACGCTGTCGGATGAAGCTCCCATACCATGTTTGGAGTTTGGATACAATCTGAAGACTATAGCCCAAGTTCTTTCCTTATTTTTTGGGTATCCAGTTGACGGATCAGTTCAACGACATTTGGGTACCATTTTTCATGATACCCGAAGGCTTTGGTCCTTAGTTCTTTGATGGCCTGTTCCTTTTCCCAATCTTCAAGAACCACCCGGTAGGCGGCAGCTATGGCCCCGGTTCTATCCGATCCATGCCAACAATGGATAAGTATTGGTTTTTCGGCGTCCACAATAAGCCTTAATGCCGCAACAACATCCACTTCCGTTAGTTCCCCCGCTTTTAAAGGCAACTTTTCTAAATGCAGTTGGGTACCACGTGCTCGTCGATCATCATTTTTTTTCCGTCTGAAGTTAAGGATCGATTTTACCCCCATGGCCTCCAATTCCTTAAATCCTTTTTTCCCGGGGTGTTCTGAGCGGTATAGGGAGTCGTTGAGCTGGTATAGGTTTTTAAAATGTTTGGAATCAACCTTTTTATACTCCTCCTGTTGGGCATGTATCTGGATAAACCCGATCATAAATGTGATTAAGATTAAATATGTTTTCATAGTCTTTTGAGAGTTAGGGATGAATTATATACTTATTTCATATTGAACATTGCACTTATTGAATTTAATCACCATCCGTATCTGTTGAGGTAACAATAATGGAAAGCACACTGCGGGCATCCACGGCGATCCAAATATTCAATGCTCCCAGTTTTTCATGCAAGGTGGCCACCTCCTCGGAATGACTGTCTACGGCTTCATGCAAAGGAACGGGAATAGCCGCTATGGCCTGTTTTACTTCATTGATGGTTTTGCGAATCAAATCATTCACCTTGTCGTCTTTGGAGGTGAATAGAATGTAGTCCGAAATATTCGAATGACCGTCACCAAAAAATACTTCTTCCACCGTTTCCACACTCTGTAACAAAAGCGCCAAAGACTGTTTGCTGTAGGGTGCCTGAACAATACCTGGATTGGTTCTTGGGGAACGTTCCAGCCCAGCGGGCTTGCCCACTTTGGTCACTTTGGACGTATTGACCGCATTGTACAGACCATTGAACAATTGGTTGAAAGACCCCTTTATTCCATGGTCCTTACTGTTGATAAAGATATCAGCATAGTTTCCACCTTTTTTGTCCCATATATTGGCCAACCGATGGGCTTGGGCCTTTAGAAAGGAGGTCGAGTGTTTTAGGTAATCCAAGCGCTTACCGTTGTTTATAAATTTCTGATGCGTTGTGGATACATCTTCTTTGAACAATAGGTATTCTATAGCGGAGAGGGCTTTTATTTGAGGGCTTACCGTTGCCATGGTACTGTCATTCACCTCTTTTTGTGCAATGAAGTCCTCTATGGCCTTGGGA
>JBCCUY010000239.1:0-5591 GCA_039196145.1 Bacteroidota bacterium | reverse complement strand
GCTTCATGCCCCATTGTTCCATCCGGCCATGAAAAATGTAGCTCCAATTCGAAGGGAGCTGGGAGTGAAGACCTTTTTTAATATGTTGGGGCCCATGGTAAATCCGGCATTCCCCAAGAATCAAATGGTGGGCGTTTTCAATTTGGAGCTGGCAAGAATGTATGGATACCTCTACCAAAACACAGATAAAAACTTCACCGTGCTCCATGCTCTGGATGGTTATGATGAAATCTCCTTGACTGGAGCAACAAAAACCATATCCAATGGCTCTGAGGGTATGTTGGACCCTTCCGATTTTGGTGTAGGTAAGGTAACCCAGTCTGAAATTGCCGGCGGTGATGACATCGCCACTTCGGCCCAAATATTTTTGGACATTCTTGGAGGAAAAGGCACCGAAGCACAAAACAACGTGGTATGCGCCAATGCTGGCGTAGCGATTGCAACGGTGGAACAAACCACTCCCAAGGCTGGATTTGAAAAGGCCAAGGAATCCCTTTTAAGTGGAAAGGGGTTGGAAACCCTAAAAAAGTTACAGGAATTAAGCTAACAATGAACATGCAGGTCACATTCAATAATTGACATCAGACATTGGATTAAAAATGAACATTCTAGATAAAATAGTAGCAGACAAGCGCAAGGAGGTTGCTCTGAGAAAATCGTTGATACCCATTAAGCAACTGGAGTCTTCGGTGCTATTCGGTCGAAAAAGCCCTTCATTGGCTGAGGCGCTACGGTCAAGTTCTAGCGGAATCATCGCGGAGCATAAAAGACGATCACCGTCTAAATCCGTAATCAACCAAGGACTGAACGTGCAGGATGTGGCAAAAGGGTATGAGGAAGCAGGGGTTTGTGGTATGTCCGTATTGACAGACGGAAAATACTTTGGAGGCAGTTTGGATGATTTGCTTTTAGCAAGGACAGCGGCCAATATCCCATTGCTGCGGAAAGAATTCATTATTGATACCTACCAGATTCTAGAAGCAAAGGCCCATGGCGCAGATGTAATTTTGCTCATTGCAGCTATTTTATCCCGGGATGAAATCAAAACACTATCAGAAACCGCAAAAAATCTGGGATTGGATGTGCTTCTGGAGGTGCATAATGAGGAGGAGCTTCAAAAATCAATCATGCCCAGTTTGGATATGCTGGGAGTGAACAATAGAAATCTCAAGACCTTTGAGGTGAGCTTGGAGACCAGTAAATCCCTTTCAACACAAATTCCAAATGATTTTGTGAAAGTTTCTGAAAGCGGAATCAGTTCGGTGGAGGCCATTTTGGAGCTGAGACAATATGGGTACCAAGGCTTCCTGATCGGGGAGAATTTTATGAAAACTGACAATCCAGGAGCTCATGCTATGGAATTTATTAAAGCCCTTATATCATGAAATTCAAGGTTTGCGGCATGAAATATAATCCCACAGAGGTAGCGAAATTGCACCCGGACTATATGGGTTTTATTTTTTGGGAGCCTTCTTCGCGTTTCTTTGATGCAAAAATACCAGACCTGCCAACCACCATCAAAAAGGTGGGTGTTTTCGTAGATGCTACTATAGAGGATATCGCTCAAAAAGTAGAGCAATATGGTCTTCGAGGTGTCCAACTTCATGGGGCAGAATCCCCAGAGCTGTGCCAGAGCCTTAAGAACCGCTTTCCCGAATTGGAAGTCATTAAGGTTTTCACTATCAAGGATTCGTTCAATTTTGAACTTTTGGCCCCTTTTGAACAAGTATGTGATTACTACCTTTTCGATACCAAAGGAAAACTGCCCGGCGGCAATGGCTACACGTTTGATTGGTCTATTTTGGAAGACTATCCGTCTACCAAGCCCTATTTTTTGAGTGGAGGAATTGGACCTGATAGCATGGGGGCATTGAAAGCCTTTTTAAGTAGCGTTGCATCCAAATATTGTCGTGTTATCGATGTGAACAGCAGGTTTGAAATCGAACCAGGATTGAAGAATATTGAAAAATTAAGTGAGTTTAAAGAACTGTTAACCAACAACCATAGACCATGAGTTATCACGTTAATGAAAAAGGATATTATGGTGAATTTGGTGGAGCTTTCATCCCAGAAATGCTTTACCCGAACACAGAGGAGTTGAGGCAAAACTACCTTTGCATCATGGAGGAACCTTCCTTTAAGGAAGAATTCCAGCAACTGCTTCGGGATTATGTGGGTCGCCCCACTCCCTTGTACTTCGCAGAACGAATGTCCGAACGCTACAGAACCAAAATTTACCTAAAGCGGGAAGACCTCAACCATACCGGAGCCCACAAGGTCAACAACACAGTGGGACAAATCCTGATGGCCAAAAAACTTGGTAAAAATCGGATTATAGCGGAAACCGGAGCTGGTCAGCATGGAGTGGCCACAGCCACCGTATGCGCACTAATGGGTATTGAATGCGTAGTATATATGGGTGAGGTGGATATTGCACGCCAAGCTCCCAACGTAGCCCGAATGAAAATGTTGGGCGCAGAAGTGAGACCGGCGCTTTCAGGGAGTAGGACCCTAAAAGATGCCACGAATGAAGCCATTCGCGATTGGATCAATAACCCTGTAGATACCCACTACATTATCGGTTCCGTGGTGGGACCTCATCCTTATCCGGATATGGTAGCTCGATTTCAATCCGTGATTTCCGAGGAAATCAAAACCCAATTATTGGAGAAGGAAGGAAGGGAAAATCCGGATTACGTTGTTGCCTGTGTTGGCGGTGGCAGTAATGCTGCCGGTGCCTACTATCACTTTTTGGACAACCCAGAAGTAGGGATCATTGCGGTGGAAGCAGCCGGAAAAGGAATTGATACCGGTGAGAGCGCTGCCACCTCTGCACTCGGGAAAGTGGGTATTATCCATGGGAGTAAAACCTTGTTGATGCAAACCCCAGATGGGCAGATAACCGAACCGTATTCCATATCCGCTGGTTTGGATTATCCCGGTGTTGGCCCTTTGCATGCCCACTTGTTCAGATCCGGGCGTGGAGAGTTTATCTCCATCACAGATGATGAGGCCATGACCGCTGGTCTTACCCTCTGCCAAATGGAAGGTATTATTCCTGCCATTGAATCATCCCATGCATTTGCCATTTTGGAACGACGAAAATTCAACCCAACAGATGTAGTGGTAATGAACCTTTCTGGAAGGGGGGACAAAGATTTACAAAACTATATTGACTATTTTAAGCTATAGCATACCTATTAACTCTTGCAGTAAAAGGAGGTTTTGCCATGAACAATATCATAACAATGAACAGAATCAATCAAAAACTAAAAGAGGATAGGAAACTATTATCCATATACTTTACCGCAGGGTATCCGAAACTAACTGATACGGTTAAAATCATTGAGGATTTGGAAAAGAACGGTGTGGATTTGATTGAAATTGGCCTTCCGTTCAGTGACCCTCTTGCCGATGGACCAACAATCCAAGACAGCTCGACCCATGCCTTAAAAAATGGCATGAATACCGATTTGCTTTTTGAGCAACTGCAAAATATACGGGAAACTGTTTCCATTCCCTTGGTGATGATGGGCTATTTCAACCCGGTGTTTCAATATGGGGTTGAGGCTTTTTGCAAAAAATGCCAAGAAATTGGAATTGATGGTATTATCCTTCCCGATTTGCCTTTAGATGTTTACCAAGACGAATATGAGCAAACTTTTAAGAAATATGGGTTGATCAATGTCTTTTTGATTACCCCGCAAACCAGCGATGAGCGGATTCGGATGATAGACGAGGTATCTGATGGGTTCATCTATATGGTAAGTTCGGCAAGTACCACTGGAGCCAAAACTGGGTTTGGGAATGAACAACAAACATATTTTGAGCGGATTGCAGAGCTGAATTTGAAAAATCCGCAAATTGTAGGATTCGGAATAAGCAACAAAGCCACATTTGACCAGGCGACAAAAAACGCTAAAGGAGCCATTATTGGCTCGGCCTTCATAAAGCATTTGACCCAACATGGAACGGAAAAAATAGATGGGTTTGTAAGGGGAATTCGCTAACTTCGAGTTTGGAATTAACCCAAACACTTTATGAGAAAAACAATCTGTTTTTTCGTTTTACTGGTCTCCTTTTTCACTTTCTCCCAAGATGATGCCGCTGTTAAATCGCACGTAGCGCATGCCATAGAGGAGTTAAGGGATTTTATTAGCATTCCCAACGATGCACTGGATGCCGATGCTATTGATGACAACATCCTTTGGCTCAAACGCAAGTTTGGGGAACGGGGGTTCAATACGGCTGTTTTGGAGACTGATAATCTTCCTTTATTCTTCGCGGCTTTGCCCATGGAGGACACCAAACCGTCCTTATTGATATATATGCATTTTGATGGACAGTCTGTGGACCCTTCCAAATGGGATCAGCCCAATCCATATACCACGGTGCTCAAAAAACCTATGGGCGATACTTTTGAGACTATTTCCTTTGATGAATTAAAAGACGATATAGATTACAATTGGCGATTGTTCGGACGTTCCACCTCCGATGATAAGGGTCCTATTGTAATGCTGCTAAACACCATTGACCTATTGAAAAAGGAAGGCAAGGAAATCCCTTTTAACCTTAAGGTCATCTTAGATGGGGAAGAAGAGAAGAGCAGCAAGCCCTTGCCTAAAGCTGTAAAACAATACCGCGAGCTACTTGAAGCTGATTTTTTGATGATTGTTGATGGTCCCATGCATGCGTCAGGAAGTCCAACCGTTGTATATGGCTGCCGAGGTATTACCAGCTTAACGTTGACCACCTACGGTCCGATTAAGCCACAGCATAGCGGTCATTACGGAAATTATGCTCCAAATCCTGGATTTCAGCTGGCCCAATTGCTTGCCGGAATGAAGGATTCGGATGGGAAGGTGACTATTCCGGGTTATTACGATGGCATTGTTCTGGATGATCGGATTTCCGAAGTCTTAAGAAGTGTTCCGGACAGTGAGGCTTCCATCGCAGAACATCTACAATTCAAGTCTGCTGAAAAGGTTGGAAGCTTCTATCAGGAAGCGCTTCAATATCCATCCCTGAATATCCGAGGGCTTGGATCGGGATGGGTAGGTGAAAAACGAAGAACGATTGTCCCTGAGCTTGCAACGGCCGAACTAGATTTAAGATTGGTTCCTGAAAGTGATGGAAACCGTCTTAAAAAATTGGTCAAAGATTATATTTCCAGAGAAGGATACCATGTTATCGACCATGTTCCGTCGAAAGCCGAACGGATGGCCCATGATAAAATCGTGACTGTAAATGAAGGCAGTGTAACTGACGCCTTCAGGACCAAATTGGATAATCCTTATGGAAACTTCCTAGTGGAGACGCTCCATCAAGCATTTCAAGAAGATGTAGTGCGTGTTCGGATTATGGGCGGAACCGTTCCCATATCGCCTTTTATCAATGAACTAAAGATACCGGCCTTTATCGTTCCCATGGTCAATCCAGACAATAATCAGCATAGTCCCAACGAGAATTTGAAGATTGGGCAGTTGGCCTATGGTATAAAGGCATTGTATTCGATTTTGTCAAATACTCCTTAAGCCATATTTTGTGCAGCCCAACTAAATTCTCCATAAATCATCCACAATTACGCATCT
>JBCCUY010000238.1:0-5618 GCA_039196145.1 Bacteroidota bacterium | reverse complement strand
TGTTCAGTGATGGTTTGCACCATTCCGCAGCACGCATAGAGTTGGGGGATCTGCGCATAGATAGTGAGACTTCCCATAAAGTGTCAGCCTCTTGGGAAAAGGATTTTAGTCATTGGGGATTCTCCCTGGAACCTTTTGCCAATTGGGTTCAGGACTTTATATTACTAGAGCCTTCCGGGGTTGAATTTACCATTCGCGGGGCCTTTCCCAAGAGGCTGACACTTTATGGGAAGTCTCACTATCTATGCGCAGATCCCCCAACTCTATGCGTGCTGCGGAATGGTGCAAACCATCACTGAACAGCTCAGACGGATTTGGAGCACGTTGGGCCAAGGTATAGTTAAACTTCAATCTATCACCTGGACCAATCTCATAATTTGCCCCGAAGGTTCCCGATATATTATGATAGTTGAAAACCGGATTTGTAAGCAAGGTATTCCCCCGATCATCAACAATTATATCTTGAAAATCAACATTGTAATTTCTTTCGTTCCACCGAGAGGTCTGGTAAAACTTTTGTGCATCTATTCTGCTAAAATCGTAGCGGAGCCCTCCCTCTAGCAAAAGATTATCATTTACCTGATATTCCCCTAAAATAAAGCTACCAAAATCAAATTTCTCATAATCGGGGATGAGACGTCTTACCCCAGTTGCCGGATTTGGAAAGTTCTCTTGGTAACGCCCCATAAGACCAAAATGTAGCTGTATGTCATCTTTCGCATCCCACTTAAAATCGGTGGATAGGGTATGGGTTGTCAGTTCCAGGTCAATAGAGGCAGTTCCGTCCAGTTCACCCCGACGTACGTCAAACTCAAATCTTCTATTGTTTTGAAAATCGTATTGAAGGTTCCATTTTCCCAATCCTTCAAATCGCTTGTACAACTTTATCTTTCCCAAATGATGCGTAACCTCTTGTCGTGGATTTTGTAAGTCATAGGTAAAAGGTCTAATGACTTCTGGCTGACCATTGTTTATTGCCCGAATTAGATCGTCAACATTCCCAATGTGGGAAGCCCTTAAAATGGCGATTTCGGAGGTAAAGTAGGCATAGCGAACATCCCAGCCCCAGATAAACTGGTGTTTCCCAAATTGGAGGGAGGCGCCCCATTCCTGCATGCCTGTATTGGACAGCACATAATCTGGAGCATCGTGGTCCCCTAAACGTTTAAATGAGCCTTGTCCCTTTACAAACCAACCCTCGCCAAATGTCTTGGTCAATTCCGTGGATAAACTTCCACCACGTCCGTTGGAAACCCCGTTTAGCAATGTTTTTCCAAAGATGGTGTCTTTAGCAGGAACCCTGGCTTGCTCCACTATAATGGTACCTCCAATGGCATCTCCTCCATATTGTAGGGCGGAAGCACCTTTTATAACCGAAATGGAGCCAGCGGCATTGATGTCCAAATTGGGGGCATGTTCATCGCCCCATTCCATATCTTGCATCCTTACCCCATCGTTAAGAATAAGCACACGACTACCGTTGAGTCCGTGTATGGTAGGTTTTACAATATTTGCACCGGTGTTGAGAGATGCCACACCATTTAATTCACGAAGTGCATCCCCAAGGGTTCCAGAACTGTAGAGTTCCAAGGTTTGCAGCTTGAGTTTTTCTTCTAGGGCCGTATTTGTTTTATCGCTTACCACATCACCCACGACATTTACCTCATCCAGCTCCTCCAAATGATGTTCCAGACTAATATCCAGTTGTTTATCATTATCCAAGGTTACTTCCAAGAAGATAGTGGAGCATTCGGGATGGGAAACCTCCAATTCGTAAGAACCGGGGCACAGATTTATTAACCGGTAGTTCCCAAGGGAATCCGTCCTGACCTCTTTTGAAGTACCTACAACAAGTATGGTTGCATCTTCCAATGGAGCCTTACTATGATAATCTGTTACACGTCCGTTTAAGGAGTTTTTACATTGCTGCGATAGTCCTAATTGGGAGGCTACTACCAACAGTACAAAAGAAAGCGTTGCTTTCATTTTTAAGATCAATAAATTAATAGTTAAGAGAGGGCGTTTTCACAGACCCTTAATGCTGAATATTCTATATAGCCAACGTAGGAGGAGGCCTGGAAAAGAGAAGGAATGTTGAAGTGTTGGTAATAACCGAAATGGGAGCCATCCTTAGTGGCTCTTCAATTGTTGGAGTTACATTTTGCGGGGTTACGACATCACCGCTTATAAACATGTCCATGGATTGATTTTCCATGGCGATGTTGCAAAGGTGGCAGTTTTCAACAGTATCGTTATGGTCTTCTTGATGGGAATAAACATGGAACGCGGACACCTTGACCAACATTAGGGAGGTCAACATCACAAAGCCCAAGATTTTCTTAAAATCCCTCATGAACAGCAAATCTAACCAATTTAGGGTAAAGCTTTATGTTAACGAAAACTTAATTAAGGAATCAAAAAACCGAGTCCCATACGCTTGAGCATCTTCTTCTCAAAGCTCCAGAAAAATTTGAATTGTCCAAAAAGCCATCCAAAACAGATCAACAACACTTGATAAATTGGGAAAATCAACACAATTCGCGCTGTCCAATAAATCCACCCGGAAACCATGTCTTTTTTAAGTCCAATAAGTTCAGTGAATGGGCCAGCGAGTTTACCAGCTACACTACCGGTAATGGCAAAGACAATAAATATGGCAATCATTTCCCAGCGATAGGTCACCACCCATTTGTTGGCCAGTTTTTTGAAGCACCAAAGAAAAAACCGGAGCATTAGCCAATACATCAATCCACTCATCAGGAATGTAAAAGGCCACTCAAAAGTTGTGTTGTTGAGTTGAAAAAGGTGAAGAAATCGGCGCGTGATCAGGTAAGCGGTACCGGCAAGTAAAATAACCCCAAGAAAAGGAAATAGATATTGCCAGGTTTGCTCAATATCCCAGCGTTTTTTGATTTTGTCCATCCTAAATAATTCGATGGCAAAAATAGCATATTAAATGCGGGGAAGAAAGGGGCCTAACCGCTGATTGTACTTTCGCTGAAAATAGATGAAATAATTGTACAATTTATAGTTTACTTCGTAACCATAATCTATTCCAGGTTCATAGTTGATTTGAAGTTCGTAGAGATTGGGATTGAATACCTGTGGCTGCAAGACCCTTTGGTTCCAATTGGTCACCAACAATCTGTTCCGATTTTCCAGAAAACTTTGGGAATAATAACCTTCTGGCCTTGCAATGCTTTGCAGCCAAACATAAAACCCAGGTTCAATAATAATGATTTCGTATTCGGTTTTATCATCCTTGATTTCTACTTGTTGCTCATCTTCAGAATTGAAGACCGCCTGCTCTTCTGCGGAAATATTGACCGCTTCTTTTTGGCTTCCGCAGGAAACCACCAATAGTGACCCGCAGAAGATGATCAGCGCTTTTTGTAAAATGTTCTTTTTCATAACCTTAAGGTACAAAAAAAGCCATTTGTGGTGTCAAATGGCCTTGTTAAATAAAGTTAAGGATGTGGTCTATTTCCCGAAAAGTCCTCCCAAAAGTCCTCCCAATCCGCTTTTTTTCTGATTTCCACCAGATAATACCATTCCGGCCAAATCGTCAATAACACTTCCGTCCCCATCAGAATCCAAGAAGGTTTCTATTAGGGATTGCTGCTTATTTGCTGTGCTTCCGCCACCCATAAGGCCTCCAAGTAGGCCTCCAAGTCCATTAGCATTACTTACATTCTGTTGTCTGGATTGTCTTCCCAAATATCCCAAAAGGATTGGAGCCGCAATTTTTAGAATTTGGGCAATGGAACCTGCGTCCATGCCAGATTTGCTACTCAGGGCATTTTCAACCTGTGGCTGTTTGGAACCAAAAACATGGCCTAAAATTCCTGCACCGTCATCCATAACACTCTGATCGACACCACCTCCGAACAAACCTCCGAGGTCGTCCAAAATACTGCCATCGTGTTTTGAGGAAAGCGCGTTCATGAGTCCTTGCGCTCCAGTAGGGGTGGAGGCATTTCTCTTCATGGCGCCCATAAGCAAAGGCATGGCCATGCTGAGCACGTCAGCGGTTTTACCTTCAGACTGTCCGGTTTGACCCGCTACCCCGCTAATCAATTGTTTGCCCATAGGGCTATTCAGTAAATCTAATAATCCTGACATTTTTATAGTGTTTAGTTTAGCTACACAATGTACAAAAAAGAAAATACGAACCGGAAAAAAACAACTATGTTCCCAAAAGGCTCGAAACCTGTTCGGCCAATTCCAATCCAATACGATCTTGGGCCTCTACTGTTGCGGCACCAATATGGGGTGTCAATGAAATTCTGGGATGCATTAACACCTTGATTTCAGGTCTTGGTTCCGATTCGAAAACATCGAGACCGGCAAAGGAAAGCTTTTCTTTTTCAAGAGCATCAATGAGAGCAACCTCATCCAGAACACCCCCCCGTGCCGCGTTTACCACCCCGGCACCCGGTTTCATCATGTTGAACTCTTTTTCCCCCAAAACATAGTCTTTCTGCGCCGGCACATGCACGGTAATGAAATCGGATTGCTGTAATACTTCTTCCATAGGACTGGCTTCCAGTGCAAAAGTGAGGGACTGTCCATCAAAAAATGGAACGCTTAATGTACAATCCTCCACATTATGATCACTGTAAAGTACTTTCATGCCCATGGCCAGACCAATTCTTGCGGTGGCTTGACCAATGCGTCCAAAGCCAATAATGCCAAGTGTTTTACCGCGAAGTTCCGTTCCTGCGGCATAACTCTTTTTCAGCTGTTTGAACTTGCTGTCGCCATCCAGGGGCATGTTTCTATTGGAATCGTACAAAAAACGGACCCCGCTGAACAAATGGGCAAATACAAGTTCTGCTACAGAAGCTGATGAAGCCGCTGGGGTGTTCACCACATGAATTCCCTTGGATTTGGCATAGGCAACATCAATATTGTCCATGCCTACACCGCCACGTCCAATCAACTCCAAATCCGGGCATGCATCAATCAAAGTTTTGTCAGCTTGGGTGGCGCTTCGCACTAGGAGCGCCCTAATTTGATTTTGGTTGATGAAATTGGCAAGTTGCTCCTGGGCCACTTTAGTGGTGATTACCTTAAAACCATTTTCTTCAAAAGCTTCAATACCTGATGGGGAAAGACCATCGTTGGCCAATATGTTACTCATACTTTTTAAATTAAAATGGGTATTATAAAGTTGGTTTTATCCTTTCTTTTCCAATTCGCTCATGATATCCACCAAAACACCAACACTTTCCAAGGTCATGGCGTTATACATAGATGCGCGGTATCCTCCAACAGAGCGATGGCCATTAATACCACTAATGCCCGCCTCCTTGCATTTTTCGTCAAAAATTTCCTTTAGGCTATCGTCTGTAATATTAAAGGTAGCGTTCATTACGGAACGGTCTTCTTTGGCAGCAAAACCAGAGAAAACAGGATTAAGCTCAATTTCAGAATAGATCAGATTGGCTTTCCGTTCATTGATCTCCTCGATGGCCTCAATCCCTCCCAAATCTTTCAACCATTGAAGGGTAAGCATGGACACATATACGGAAAACACTGGCGGTGTATTAAACATACTGTCCTTTCCTGCGTGTACAGCATAGTCCAACATCGAAGGGACTTTTCTTGAAACCCTG
>JBCCUY010000237.1:0-5619 GCA_039196145.1 Bacteroidota bacterium | reverse complement strand
CAACCAAAGATGTTATCATCCATTCTCAGGAGATTCAGTTCAAAAATGCGGTTTATTTAAATGATATATTGAGTTTTAAGGCCGAAATCATAGGAATATATGAATCGGTAAAAGCTGTGGAATTTAAGTACAGTTTTAGAAACAAGGAAGAGAAAATTGTGGCCAAGGGAAAAATCCAAATTGGGTTGTTAACATGAATATACTAGTAACCGGTGGAGCTTCGGGATTAGGAGAGGCTATTACAAGGATTCTAGCAAAGAATCCAGACAACAGTGTCTTTTTCACCTACTCCAGTTCTGATAAGGGTGCCAAAAACATAGAATCGTCATTTGATAATGCCACGGCCTTTAAATGTAACTTTCGAGATCAGGTTGAAGTTTCTTCGTTAGTTGATAAAATAGAAAGCCTTGATTTAGATGTCCTGATAAATAATGCTTTCACTGGAGAGGCAATTAAAACCTATTTCCATAAAATGGAACAAGGGGATTTTTCAGAAGACTTTTTAAACAACTTAATCCCCACAATCCGTATAACTCAGGAGGCAATCATCAGGTTCCGTAAAAAAAAATCAGGAAAAATCATTACCATCTTAACATCCTTTTTGACCAATGTACCTCCTCTTGGATCTTCTAGTTATGTTGCAAGTAAAGCATATCTAGGGTCTTTAGTGAAATCTTGGGCAAATGAAAATATAAAGTTCAACATAAGTTCGAATGCCGTTTCACCTTCTTTTATGCAGACACAATTAACTTCGGAAGTAGACGAAAGAATCATAGACCAGATGACTGCCGAACATCCGTTAAAAAAACTGTTGACTGTGGAGGAAGTAGCTGATGCAGTGCTTTATTTAACCAAGGCATCACGTCAGATAAACGGTTTAGACTTATTAATTAACCATGGCAGCAATCTAAAATGATATGAATTTAAAGTTTAGAAATAAAAAGATAACAGGGATTTTGTCGGTAATGCCTGAAAATGAAATCCAATTTGATGACGAAATTGAAAACTACAATTTTTCAAGACAACAGTCCATGAAATTAAAACTTGTGATGGGCTTTGACAAGCGAAGAGTAGTTAGTAAAGGTACTGGTATTTCAGATTTATGCGTATTTGGTCTCAACTATCTTATTGACCACGGACTCCTTAAAAAAGAGGAGATAGATGCACTAGTTCTGGTAACTCAGTCGCCAGACTATTTTATGCCTGCAACAAGTCATATCATACATGGAAAGTTAGGTTTAAAACACGACGTTTACTGCACTGATATTTCGCAGGGATGTGCGGGCTATTCATTTGGCCTCAATAAAGCATTTATGCTTCTGGAACAAGAGGAAATCAATAAAGTTGTTGTGCTGAACGCAGATATATTAAGCACAAAGGTGTCGCACAAGGACAGGAGTAGTGCTCCGCTGACAGGTGATGCAGCTGCAATCACCATAGTTGAAAACGACCCGGAGGGAGAAGTTATATACGGTTCCGTAAAGGCCGATGGATCAGGTTCAGACGCCTTGATTATACCTGCCGGGGCCTTTAAAATGCCATCTTCCGAGGAAACAGGTGTTTTGGAAGTAGATAAATCAGGCAACGAAAAATCGATGGATCATTTTAACATGAAAGGGGATGAAGTATTCAACTTTGTTCAAAGAGAGGTACCCCCAATGATTGAAAACCTGTTGGCAAAAGCCGGGGTAAGCAAGGATGACGTTGATTTCTTTATGTTCCATCAACCCAATAAGTTTATGGTACAGCAACTTTCAAGAATGATGGAAATCCCCGAGTCCAAAATGCCAAATAATCTTGTAGAAAACTTCGGGAACGCAAACAGTGTTACAATTCCCAACCTTATAGCGCATAATTTAAGTGATCGGATAAAAGAGGAATCCTTCCGGATATGTGTTGCAGGTTTCGGAAATGGTTTGAGCTGGTCTTCCTTGCTTATCAGCATGGGACAATTAGACTTTTGTGAAATAATCGACTATAAATAATTGCTATGGAAAAATATATAAACACAATGAAGGAACTTTTGGAGGTTGATGATTTGGATTTGAATGATGAACTTTCCTCCTTCGATGCCTGGGATTCATTGACAAATTTGTCCGTTTTGGCATTTTGTTCCAGTGAGTATGGTATATCATTAACCGCCGACGAAATTGAAGAGGCAAAAACTCTGAAGGGATTAAAGGAACTTATTGAATCCAGGCAGTAACCGAACTTTCAAGGGTCTTGTGACTTTCGAGCTTTTAGTTCAAGGGCACAATGCAACAAATTGTGACAAGAGATGTTGGCTATGATTACGGTTGGACACTTCAGCCAAAAGGATTCCATATAACCTTTCAAAAGAATAAGAATTTGAAAAACCAAAAATTACTATCGTGGTAAAATTTTTAGACCTTCAAAAAATTAACTCCCAGTTCGCCTCCGACCTTAAGAAAGCTGCCGCCAGAGTAATTGATTCAGGTTGGTACTTGCTAGGTGAGGAATTGGCCTCTTTCGAGAAGAACTACTCAAAGTTTTGTGGTACGGATTATGCCATTGGCGTAGCTAACGGATTGGACGCACTCCGTTTAATCCTAAAAGGGTATATGGAAATGGGCGTTTTCGAAAAAGGTGATGAAGTAATAGTTCCTGCACATACCTATATTGCATCAGTTTTGGCAATAACCGATAATGGTCTAAAACCTGTTTTCGCAGAACCGGATGTAAACAGTTTTAATTTGGATGCTTCAAAACTGGAAGGTCTAATTACAAAAAGGACAAAAGCAGTTATGGCTGTGCACCTTTATGGCCAGATTTCGGTGAACCAAAGAATAATAGATATTTGTGCCCACCACGGACTAAAACTCATTGAAGATGCCGCGCAGTCGCACGGTGCAATTTGGAATGGCAAAGTATCCGGTTCCATTGGAGATGCGGCAGGTCACAGTTTTTATCCTGGTAAAAACCTTGGGGCCTTAGGAGACGCTGGGGCGGTTACAACCAATGATTCGGAACTCGCCAAAATGGTAAGAACGCTTGGAAATTATGGGTCTACAAAAAAATATGAAAATCAATATCAAGGGCTAAATTCTAGACTTGATGAAATGCAGGCTGCCTTTTTGAATGTGAAGCTGGAACATATCGCCAAAGACATCGATGGCCGAAGAAAAGTAGCCAATTATTACTTAAATCATATTGATAACAAGGAAATTCGGTTACCTGTAGTTAGCGCACCGGAAAGCCATGTGTGGCACCTGTTCGTAACACGTTCCAAGCATAGGGAAAACCTGCAATCTCATTTGGCTGAAAAGGGTGTACAGACCTTAATCCACTACCCTATTCCACCCCATAAACAGCAAGCATATAGCCAATATGGCACCCTTGAACTCCCCATTACGGAACAACTACATGACGAAGTGCTTAGTTTACCAATGAGCGCATCTATGACTGATGGTGAAATCCAGAAGGTGGTCCAATCAATAAACTGTTATAATGGCCAATGATAGTGCGGTCAAAACGAGTAGCAGCTATAGGCAGATAATGAAAGGCACTTCCATTTTTGGAGGTGTTCAGGTTTTCAATATCATAATTACCATAATTCGTTCCAAGGTAATTGCCGTACTATTAGGTCCCGCGGGTATGGGAATTTCAGGTCTCTTAACCTCCACAACCACCTTTATCGGCTCCCTTACCAACTTTGGTTTAAGGGTAAGTTCGGTCAAGGATATAGCTGCTGCACATAATTCAAATGATGAGTTAAAGGTAACCAAAACCGTAATGGTAGTCAGGCGTCTTGTCTGGTTGACAGGCATTTTAGGTACTCTGGTAACCATCATCTTTGCCGGGTGGCTAAGTGAGCTGTCGTTCGGTAACAGGGAGTACACCTATTCCTTTATTTGGCTTTCTATTACTCTTCTTTTCAACCAGTTGACAAGTGGTCAAAGCGTGTTATTACAGGGAATGCGTAAATTGAAATACTTGGCAACAGCCAATGTCATCGGTGCCGCGTCCGCGTTGCTTGTCTCAATTCCTCTTTATTACTACTTCAGAGTGAATGGTATTGTTCCGGCTCTGATTATTACCGCTCTATTCACACTACTTGCAAATATCTATTTTGCACGAAAGGTCAAAATAAGTAAAATTGATATCTCATGGAACGAAACTAAGGTCAGAGGTAGAGGTATGATGGTTATGGGGTTTGTGCTAAGTCTTAGTGGAATAATGACTATGGGAGCGGCTTATATCGTGCGAATATTTATTAGCAACAAGGGTGGTCTTGATGATGTTGGTCTTTTCAATGCTGGTTTTGCCATCATCAACACCTATGTTGGTCTTATTTTTACGGCAATGTCAACTGACTATTACCCCAGATTATCAGGGATAGCCGAAGATAATCAAAAAACCACGCTGTTAGTAAATCAACAAGCGGAGGTGGCCATCTTAATTCTTGCTCCAATTCTGACTATATTCCTCATATTCATTGATATTGCGGTAGTCCTGTTGTACTCAAAACAATTTATAGCCACAACGGAAATGATATACTGGGCTGCTCTGGGCATCTTTTTTAAATCGGTAAGCTGGGCTATTTCCTATGTTTTTCTTGCGAAAAGTGCCAGCAAAGTATTCTTCTGGAATGAATTGATTTCAATAGTTTGTATGACAAGTCTTAACCTTCTGGGATATTACTATTGGGCTCTAGCTGGACTAGGATTTTCTTTCATGCTGTCGTATCTTATATATCTTATTCAAGTATATCTTGTTGCCAGAAAAAAATACAGTTTTACCCTCAACAAGGGTTTTTTGAAAATTTTCGCCTTCCAACTGTTTGTTGCAATATGTTGCTTCATTATTTCTAAATCTGTAATCAAGCCTTGGTCCTATATGTTGGGGGTGCTATGCATTATAATTTCTGTTTGGTTCTCTTTTAAAGAATTAGACAAACGACTTAGATTGAGACAATTACTTAATTCCTATAAAAACAAATTATGGAAATAGCCAATCCTGAAAAAAGCAAAATCCAAAATGCCCAGACCAGTGTTGAGGATCCGGTAGTTTCAGTCATAATAATAACCTATAATTCTGCCAATTTTGTTATTGATACACTTGAAAGTATAAAAGCACAATCCTATCAGAAGTTAGAGCTATTCATCTCTGATGACGGGTCTTCTGATTCAACCGTTGAACTTTGCAAAAGTTGGTTGAAAAAAAACAGTCAACGGTTTTTAAGATCAAAAGTAATAGAGGTAGAAAAAAATACAGGTATCCCTGCCAACTGTAATAGAGGACTTAAAGAAGTTCAGGGAGAATGGGTCAAATTATTAGCGGGGGACGACATTTTAGTCGAGAACGCAATAAGCATGCTCTTAAAGGAGTCCGTAAAATATCCGGATGATCAGTTTTTCTTTACCCAAGGGCTTGGCTTTGAGGAAAAAAATGGTGAAATGGTGACGTATGATCACCTACTGCCGGAAATACTCACTGAAAAGGTAATGAAAAATGAATTGGACCTTGTGGGCCAGCATAAATTGCTTCTTTTAAGACAGTATATTTTTGCGCCATCTTGTTTTCTGAAAAAAAGCCTAATAGATCTTGTCGAAGGTTTTGACGAAAAATACCCCCTTCTTGATGACTATCCGTTTTACT
>JBCCUY010000236.1:0-5678 GCA_039196145.1 Bacteroidota bacterium | reverse complement strand
TTCTCATAATCAATAAGATAAAAATAACATACACGAGGGCTAACAAGTAAAAAATAGCAGTATCTTTGCAGGCTTAAAATTCAGCTTATGTCCAAGATTAAGAATATCGCCATCATTGCCCACGTTGATCATGGGAAGACCACTTTGGTGGATAAAATCATGTACCATTGCCGTTTGTTTCGGGAAAATGAGAACAAGGGCGACCTTATTTTGGACAACAATGATTTGGAACGGGAACGGGGAATCACCATTGTTTCCAAAAATGTTTCTGTGGTCTATAAGGACACTAAAATCAATATCATAGACACTCCCGGTCACGCCGACTTTGGCGGTGAGGTGGAACGTGTATTAAATATGGCCGATGGCGTATTGCTGCTTGTGGATGCCTTTGAAGGCCCAATGCCGCAGACTCGATTTGTGCTGCAAAAAGCCATTGACCTTGGGTTGAAGCCCTGCGTGGTGATCAATAAGGTGGATAAGGAGAATTGTACCCCAGAGGAAGTGCACGAGAAAGTGTTCGACCTGATGTTTGAGCTTGGGGCCGAAGAATGGCAATTGGACTTCCCGACCGTTTATGGTTCGGCGAAGCACAATTGGATGAGTGAGGACTGGCAAAAGCCTACTGATACTATAGAACCGCTATTGGATATGGTCATAGATCATGTTCCAGAGTTTAAACCAGAGCAAGGTTCAACCCAAATGTTGATTACTTCCTTGGATTTTTCATCTTTCACGGGGCGAATTGCCATAGGTCGTTTGCAACGGGGAACTTTAAGAGAGGGGCAGCAGATTTCCTTGGTGAAGCGGGATGGAAACATTGTTAAGACCAAAGTGAAGGAATTGTTCACTTTTGAGGGGCTAGGACGCCAAAAAGTGCAGGAAGTGGTTGCCGGGGATATCTGCGCTATTGTTGGGGTGGAAGGTTTTGAGATCGGTGATACGGTAGCGGATTTTGAAAATCCTGAAAAATTAAAGACCATTGCCATTGACGAACCTACCATGAGCATGTTGTTCACCATTAATGACAGCCCATTTTTTGGAAAGGATGGTAAATTCGTTACTTCTAGGCACATCAAGGAACGCTTGGAGAAGGAACTCGAAAAAAACTTGGCACTTCGTGTGGAAGAAACTGATAGTGCAGACAAGTTTATGGTGTTCGGTAGGGGTGTGCTGCATTTGTCCGTGTTGATCGAGACCATGCGTCGTGAAGGTTATGAATTACAGATTGGACAGCCCCAGGTGATCATCAAAGAGATTGATGGTGTAAAATGTGAACCGGTAGAACATTTAACCATTGATTTACCCGAAGAAGTTTCCGGGAAAGCGGTGGAAATGGTATCCATCCGAAAAGGAGAAATGACTAGTATGGAGGTCAAGGGTTCACGGATGCTATGCGAGTTTATAATCCCTTCCAGAGGAATAATAGGGTTGCGAAACCAATTGTTGACAGCCACGGCAGGAGAGGCCATCATGGCGCACCGATTCTTGGAATACCAACCGCTCAAAGGAGATATTGCACAACGTATCAATGGTTCATTGGTTTCCATGGAAAACGGTACGGCAATTCCATATTCCATAGACAAACTTCAAGAACGGGGTAAGTTCTTTATTGATCCCGGAGAGGATATTTATGAAGGCCAAGTGATTGGCGAGAACTCACGTGGAGATGATATGACCATCAACGTGACGAAAACTAAAAAGCTGTCCAATGTGCGTTCCGCAGGTGCCGATGATAAGGCAAAGATCGTTCCGGCGATCAAGTTTTCCTTGGAAGAGGCCTTGGAGTACATTCAGAAAGATGAATACGTGGAGGTTACTCCCAATCATCTTCGTCTCCGAAAGACATTCCTAAAGGAGGTGGATCGTAAAAGAAACAAAATAAACTAGGTCAAGTGCCCGTGGTGTTGCTCCCGTAAGCAGGCCACTGCAGGACCGATAATGCCTGCATGGTTCATTAATTCGGCCTTTACAACTTCGGTCTCAATGGTGATGAGGTGACTGAACTCCTTCCACTTTTTGGAGGTACCGCCACCTACAATAATAAGATCTGGAGCGGTAATCAGTTCCACATATTTTAGGAACTTATTGAATCGCTTCCCCCACTTCTCATAACTCAGATTTTCGCGTTCTTTGGCTGAAGCTGCCGCCCATTGTTCAATCTTGGCATATTTTTTATAAGGAATCTGGCCTAGTTCAAAATTGGGCAATAATATCCCGTTATAAAAAGCACCACTTCCCAAGCCGGTGCCGATCGTGATCATGAGGACCAATCCTTTTCGGCCTTTTCCCACTCCATAGTTCATGGAAGCATAACCCGCAGCATCGGCGTCGTTGAGCACGGTAAATTCGTGACCTGTAGCTTGTGTAAAGAGCTCATCAATATTTACACCCAGCCAACTGGAATCTAAATTTCCAGGTGAAGCACATACGCCCTTCTTGACAATGGTTGGGAAACCGCAGCCTACAGGACCTTCATAATCGAAATAATCTACAATTTGTTTGACCACTTCGGCCATGTCCCCAGGTTTCCTTGAACTTGGTGTTGGAATACGATGTCTTTCGGACACCATTTCACCTGTTTCAGCATTCACTAAGGCACCTTTAATGCCCGATCCACCAATATCAATACCAAGAATTTCCATAAAAGGGATAAAAATTTAATGCTGCAAAAGAAACAAAAAAGTTTTGGCCGTCAAAACATGAAGATATCTGGTTGTCAAATTGTTGTTAACGGAATCCTAAACCGGTGCAAGGGAATAGCAAGTTGGGGAAAATAAAGATGTACTTACTTAAATAGCTTTTTGTATGACCTCAAACACCTTACTGCCATCACATTTTAGGGTTTTGTGAGGGTATTTTAAAATCAGCGCGTAATCATGCGTGGCCATTATTATCGTACGTCCGTTTTGATTGATGTCCTGAAGCACTTTCATTACCTCAACACTGGTTTGGGGATCTAGATTCCCTGTAGGCTCGTCGGCCAAGATAAGTTCAGGGTCGTTCAACAAGGCCCTAGCTATCGCAATTCGTTGTTGTTCCCCTCCAGAGAGTTCATGTGGAAATTTAAAGCCTTTGGTCTTCATACCCACCTTATCCAATACTTCTTCAATATTGGCATCCATTTTTGAGGTGTCGGTCCAACCAGTGGCCTTTAGAACAAAACGGAGATTGTTGTTCACGTTGCGATCTGGTAACAGTTTAAAATCCTGAAAAACGATACCCAATTTTCTTCTCAGAAATGGAATTTCCTTTTCCTCCAGTTTTTTTAGGTCGAAGTCGACAATAGAGCCGGAACCTTGTTTTAAGGGCAGGTCGGCATAGAGGGTCTTCATGAAACTACTTTTGCCACTCCCGGTTTTTCCAATGACATAGACGAATTCCCCTTTCTTTACCTCCAAGGTGATATCATTCAAAATGAGATTCTCGTTTTGGAAAACGGCGACGTCCTGCAATTTTAAGATGGTTTCGGGCATTTATGGTAAAAGTTTATAGGTTATGGGTACATTCCTAGTTGATGATTTGATAATAAAAGACAACAGAAACTTAGATCAAAGTTACCATGTTTAAAGTTAATATGCATGAAGGTTTTACGAACTACCTTTGTTCCAAAATATACTTTGGCTTAAATTTTGACGTTATGGTAACAGTCAATCGAGAACAGCGTAGAACACTATGAGTCGAAAAAACCTCCTTCTTTTTCCCATATTTTTGGGAACTTTTTTAATGCTTACTGCCCAAGAAAGTCAAATTTCCACCCACGAAGACAAGGTATACCAAGAGGCCTTGGCGCTTTACAACAATCAACAGTACCAAGCGGCCCAAACCATTTTTGAAGATGTAAGGTCCAGTACCAAAGATGGGGAAACCGAGGCCAATAGTGCCTATTACGCGGCCAATGCCGCCATTCGATTAAACCAACGCGGAGCGGACAGACTCATGGAGGATTTTGTGGATCGTTATCCCACTTCCACCAAGCGTAATTCCGCTTTTTTGGATGTGGCGGATTACTATTTTGAAACAGGAAAATATCCATATGCCCTTAAATGGTATAAAAAAGTGGATCAATCCGCCATGTCCAATGCGGACAAGGAAAGATTCAATTTTAATAATGGCTATGCCTTGTACGCTTCGCGAAGACCGAAAGAGGCGGAACGTTATTTAAGCAGGGTGAGCACATCGCCAAAATATGGCTCCCAAGCCAAATATTATTTAGGCTATATCGCCTACGAGCAAGATGACTATGATGGGGCAAGTGCCCGTTTCGATCAAATTACGGACCCAGAACTGCTCAATGAAAAATTGTCTTATTATCAAGCCGATTTGAATTTCAAACTCGGCAATTTCGAGGAGGCCATCTCCATGGCCAAAAAGCAACTGCCCAAATCTGATCGTAAAGAAGTTTCTGAACTCAATAAGATTATCGGGGAAAGTTATTTCAACCTAGAACAATACGATGAAGCCCTTCCGTACCTTAAAAAATATAGGGGTAGAAGAGGGAAACTCAGTAATACGGATTATTACCTTATGGGGTATAGCCATTATAAGCAGGGTGATTTTGAGGGGGCCATTCAACAGTTCAATAAAATCATTGGTGGAACCAACAGTGTTTCCCAGAATGCGTACTACCATTTGGCGGAGTGCTACCTTAAATTGGATAAAAAGTCGGAAGCCCTGAATGCTTTTAGAAATGCTTCCCAAATGAATTTCAGTCCAGAAATTGAAAAGGATGCCTTGCTCAATTATGTCCGATTGAGTTATGAAATAGGGAATGCCTATGAACCTGTTCCCCAAGTAATGACCTCATATTTGGAGAAGTATCCCAAAGATGAACATCAACAGGAAATCCAAGAGCTTTTAGTGGATTCCTATATCACATCCAAAAATTTTGAGGGTGCGATGGAGCTATTGGAGAAGAACAAAGGATATGCCAGCAAGGAAACCTACCAGAAAGTGGCCTTTTACCGAGGGGTGGAGCTTTTTATGGAGGGGGATTATGCGGAAGCGGGGGAACGTTTTTCAAAATCCCTGAAGAATGTTGGCAATACTGACTTTGAGGCCCGAACTCTGTATTGGAAGGGGGAAAGCAACTATCGTCTCAATCGATTTGAGGAGGCTTTGGAGGATTTTGGTCGTTTCAAACAACTGGCAGCTGCCAAGAACTTACCCGAATATCAGCAATTGGACTATAATTTGGGCTATGTCCACTTTAAATTGAAAACCTATGGAAGTGCGATAAACCATTTCAAAAGTGTCACAAATTTAGGAGTTGATGCAGACGGAAGGTTGGGAGATAGTTATGTGCGCTTGGGTGATAGTTATTTTGTGACCAGCAAGTACCAATCTGCTCTAAATGCCTACAACGAGGCTTCAAAACTAAACGGTCCTGAGCGTGATTATGCTGCCTTTCAAAAGACATTGTGTAATGGGTTTTTAGGAAAGAACAGGGCAAAGATTGATGGGTTGAATCAATTCTTAAGCCGTTATCCCAAATCCTCACTTAGGGATGACGCACTTTTTGAACTGGGAAATTCCTATGTCAAAACAGATAATGAAAGTTTGGGAATGCAGACCTATGACCGGTTGGTGGATGAATTTGGTAGGAGCAAGTTTGCCCCAAGGGCATTGCTAAGACAGGGGTTGGTGCATTATAATGCCAACCGAAACGATCAGGCGCTGAC
>JBCCUY010000235.1:0-5722 GCA_039196145.1 Bacteroidota bacterium | reverse complement strand
GTATCGGATTTACAAGAAAATAGGAGCAGAACCACTAAAAAAAGTGAAGAACGCTTTACTAGGGTGTTGGGTTTCATTACAAAATGTTTTTATGGCTGGAGGATAAAGCTATTGAAAAAAATCACACCTTTTTGGCTTCCTCCCAGAACACATCCATCTCGGCAAGTGTCATTTCCTTAAGGGTCTTTCCAGATTCCTTTGCCTTATTTTCCAAATATTGAAATCGTTTGATAAATTTTTTATTGGTGCGTTCTAGGGCATTTTCGGGGTTAATATCCAAAAATCGGGCATAGTTCACCATGGAGAAAAGCACATCCCCAAATTCAGACTCCAAACGATCAGGGTTTCCCTGCTTTAATTCTTCTTGAAGTTCGGAAAGTTCTTCCCGAACCTTCTCAAAAACCTGTTCAGGACGCTCCCAATCGAAACCTACTCCTGCAACCTTTTCTTGGATTCTATTGGCTTTCACCAAGGCCGGAAGGCTATTCGGAACACCTTCAAGTACACTCTTTTTTCCTTCTTTCAGCTTTATGTTTTCCCAATTCTGTTTGACTTCCTCTTCATTCTCCACAGTGACATCACCGTAAATATGAGGATGTCTGTTGATGAGTTTCTCGCAAATTGCGTTAGCTACATCGGCAATGTCGAAATCACCGGTCTCAGAACCAATCTTGGCATAAAAAATAATGTGCAGCAATAAATCGCCCAGTTCTTTTTTCACCTCTTCCAAATCGTTATTCAGAATTGCATCGCCCAATTCGTAGGTCTCCTCTATGGTCAGGTGCCTCAAAGATTGCATGGTTTGTTTCCTGTCCCATGGACATTGTTCCCTTAGCTCATCCATGATCGTCAGTAATCTATCCAATGCCTTCAGCTGCCCAGATCTTGCGTTCATCTATAAAATTTTATCTAAAAGTACAAAGACCATACTTTAGGACATACTGGATTTTTGGGTAATTTTAGACGGCTTTCATCTAATTATCAACAAATCCGAATACAACTATGAACTACGGCATTAAAACATACTTGGTTTCTTTACTAAGCTTATTTTCCTTTGTTATCGTACTTGGGCAAAAAGAGCTTCCTTTCAAAAAAGAAGTGGAGGAAATCCAAGCGGGGCTAAAAGATTCATGGGATATGTCCAAAAACACCATTGTATTTACTGGCAGTTCCAGCATTAGAATGTGGAAAGACCTTCAGGAGCGTTTTCCCGGGAGTCAAATCCTTAATACGGGTTTTGGGGGTTCCCAATCCTCCGATCTGGAGCATTATCTGGATGAACTGATTCTGGATTACAATCCCCAACAGGTATTTATATATGAAGGGGACAACGACATCAATGCCAAAAAGAGTCCAAGGAATATTGTAGGGACTATAGAAGATATCCTTGAAGAGCTTAAGGAAAGAAAGCCGAACCTGGACATTGTACTGATCTCTGCAAAGCCAAGTATTTCCAGATGGCACCTGAAACGAAGGTATATGAGATTGAACAAAAGGTTGAACAAATTGGCGTCCCAGACCAGTGGTGTCAGATTTGCAGATGTTTGGTCGGTTATGCTGAACAAAAGAAAACTAAAAAGAGATCTTTTTATTGAAGACGGACTTCATATGAACACCAAAGGCTATGATATTTGGTATGGTGTCCTCAAAGATTATGTAAACAACAACACCTTATAATTATGCTACGTAAAGCACTTTTGGTTCTAATCTGCGTGATGGGCATTGCTGCCTGTCAACCAAAAAAGGGACCCATCAATTACCCGAAAACAGACTTGGCACAATCCGCCCTTATTCCAAAACCTTTGGATGTAGAGGCAACCCACAGCGCTTTTGGACTTGACCAAGCTACCGCTATCCAAACTTCTGAAACCGACCCACAATTTGTGGATGTGGGACGTTTTCTTTCAGAAAAAATCAAGATAAAAACTGGTCTAGACCTTCCAGTAAATCAAACAGATAATGAAAACGCTCCAGAACGCTTGGTTTTGATCAATCAATCTGACAGTGGGCATTTGCAAGGACCTGAATCCTATCTACTTGAAATAAAAAATGATTCGGTAGTGCTTAATGCAAAAACTGCTGCTGGCGCTTTCAGAGGCATTCAAACCCTTCGACAACTGATTCCGGAAGTAACCAACGATACCTTGACCGACCATGCCATGTGGTTGATTCCTTCGGGCAAAATTATGGATACCCCAAAATTTGAATATCGAGGAAGCATGCTGGATGTGGCACGTCATTTCTTCACCGTCGAGGAGGTTAAAAAATATTTGGACATCTTGGCATATTACAAGTACAATGTGCTTCATCTGCATCTTTCTGATGATCAAGGTTGGCGTATTGAAATTAAATCATGGCCTAAACTTACCGAAGTGGGTGGTGCCACGGAAGTGGGTGGCGGACCAGGTGGATTCTATACCCAAGAGCAATACAAGGATTTGGTGGCCTACGCTACTGCAAGGCACATTACCATTGTTCCGGAAATTGACATGCCCGGACATACCAACGCTGCTTCCTTAAGCTACCCATTTTTAAATGGAAATGGAAAACCTTTAGAGGCGTATACCGGAACCAGAGTTGGTTTTAGCACTTTTGATGCCCAAAAAGATACCGTATATGCGTTTTTGGACGATGTGATTCGCGAGGTGGCTGCCATTTCCCCCGGACCTTACTTCCATATCGGAGGGGATGAAAGCCATGTAACTAAAAAGAACGATTACATAACCTTTGTGGAACGCGTTGAGAAGATAGTGCAGAAACATGGGAAAAAAGCCTTTGGCTGGAATGAAATTGCCCAAGGTGATATTGACTCCACCACAGTTATTCATTTATGGAATGAACCACACAGCGCCTTGAAGGCAGCTAAAAATGGATCAAAAGTGGTATTGTCCCCAGCAGAAAAAACCTATTTGGATATGAAATACGATTCCGTTTCCAAGTTTGGCTTAACTTGGGCCGGTTTAATTCCTGTGGACCTAGGTTATAACTGGGATCCCGAAACCTATATGGAAGGACTGCCAAGAGAAAGTATTTTAGGACTGGAGGCACCATTGTGGTCCGAAACCATAAGTAATAGCGAAGAGCTGGAATACCTTGCATTTCCTAGGGCAATTGGGTATGCCGAATTGGCTTGGTCCGCTGCCGAGCACTGTAAGTGGGAAGACTACAAGGAGCGATTGTCCAAGCAGGTACCTTATCTAAATAGCATGAAGATCAACTATTATCCAACCAAATTGGTGGATTGGGAGCAATAAAGTTTATTCCTCTTCATCAGAAGTCACCGCGACTTCTTCGTCCTTAGGGTCGGAGAAGTCGGTGATTTTATTTTCCAAGAGCAGATTATACCACTGCACAATCTTTTTGATATCACTGGCATAAACGCGGTCTTCATCATAATTGGGAAGGATTTCAAAGAAGTATTCCTCCAATTCAATTTTTGCGGCCTTGTGGCTAATTGAAGTTTTCTTTCCTCCCTCTTTCTCTTTTATTTTCTGAAAAACCTCTCGTAAGGGAACTTCCTCCTCCAGGGTATAAATGGCGATTTCAGATAAAACACTTACATTGTTTCGCATTCCGACGGAGACACGTTTTCCATCCAACAGGGATTCACCCACAAAACCAGAACGGGTCTGTGTCAATAACTTGTATAGTCCAGGTCTTCCTGCAATTGATAAAATCTTATCCAGTGCCATATTTTCGTTTTATGCGCGCAAAATTATGCTTTTATCCCAAACGGAATTTTTTTTAACGTCCTTTTTTTATATTGGGGAATTTCATTTTATAGTCAACGTTGATTTTCCCTTTGGAAATCTTATCCAATCTGCTTTTTAACAGCCGTTTTTTCAGTGAAGACAACTTATCCGTGAACAGAATACCTTCAATATGATCGTACTCATGCTGAATCACCCGTGCCAAAAGCCCTCCATAAGTTTCTGAATGGGGTTTGAAGTCTTCATCCAAATAACTAATGGTAATCTGCGGTTTTCGCTTTACATCCTCCCTGATATCGGGAATACTCAAACACCCCTCATTAAAGTCCCACTCCTCACCAGTTTCTTCCTCAATTTTAGCATTGATAAACACCTTCTTAAATCCCTTTAATGCCTCCTGGTCCTCAGGGCTCAACTCTTCATCATCCGCAAATGGCGAAGTATCCACCAAGAACAACCGAATGGGAAGACCAATTTGGGGGGCAGCCAATCCTACGCCATGGGCGTTGTACATGGTATCCCACATATTGGCAATCAGTTCCCTTAATTTCGGGTAATCCGCAGCAATATTCTTGGCAACTTTACGAAGTACGGGCTCGCCGTAGGCAACAATGGGTAAAATCATAAATTACATTCTATTAAGGTAGGCCTGCAAGATGAGGGTGGCGCTAATTTCATCTATCAAGGCCTTATTTTGGCGTTTTTTCTTTTTCATCCCGCCGGCCACCATGGATTGCACCGCCATTTTTGAGGTGAACCGCTCATCCTGGCGCTCTACCGGTAATTTGGGAAAGGCTCCTTTTAACTTTCTAAGGAACGGCTGAATTAATTCCTCAGATTCCGATGGGGTGTTGTCCATTTGTTTGGGCAAGCCCACAACAAATCGCTCCACAGATTCTTTCCCAAGATAATCCTTTAGAAAATCGAGCAGGTCTCTGGTTTCCACCGTGGTCAGTCCAGACGCTATTAATTGCAGTTCATCGGTAACTGCAATACCCGTTCTTACTTTTCCAAAATCCAAAGCCAAAATCCTTGCCAACGCCAAATTTTTCGCAAAAATAAACCTAAAAATGTTATGGCTTTAAAATAAGCATGAATATTATGGCGGCACGATTATCTTTGTCAAAATTTTATCATACATGACGCAGCTTAGAAAACGTATTGAAGATGCCTGGGACAACAGGGAGTTATTAAAACAAGAGGAAACCCAAAATGCCATACGCGAGGTTATAAGCCTTATTGATTTGGGTGAACTCCGCTGCGCCGAACCTACTTCCGATGGATGGCAAATCAATGAATGGGTGAAAAAAGCTGTGGTCCTATACTTCCCTATACAGAAAATGGAGGTCTTGGAAGCCGGTATTTTTGAATATCATGACAAGATTCCTTTAAAAAGTGGATACCAACAAAAGGGAGTTCGGGTGGTGCCCCATGCAGTAGCTAGGCATGGTGCCTACATATCTTCAGGAACCATTCTAATGCCAAGTTATGTTAACATAGGTGCTTATGTGGATGAGGGTACCATGGTGGATACTTGGGCCACGGTAGGTAGCTGTGCCCAAATTGGTAAAAATGTCCATTTGAGTGGCGGTGTGGGTATTGGAGGGGTTTTGGAACCCTTACAAGCCGCCCCTGTGATTATTGAGGACAATGCCTTTATTGGGTCTAGATGTATCGTTGTGGAAGGGGTTCGGGTAGAAAAAGAGGCTGTGCTTGGGGCCAGTGTGGTACTTACTGCTTCTACCAAAATCATTGACGTTACAGGAGACAAACCAGTAGAATTAAACGGAAGGGTGCCAGCTCGTTCAGTAGTAATACCAGGAAGTTACACAAAGCAATTTGCCGCAGGCGAATATCAGGTTCCCTGTGCTCTGATTATCGGAAAAAGAAAAGAAAGCACGGATAAGAAAACATCGCTGAACAATGCCCTTCGTGAACATGACGTAGCCGTTTAAATCCCTTCCCCCACCCTATATTTTTGCAAAGTTCGTTTTGTATTTTTTATACAATTT
>JBCCUY010000234.1:0-5765 GCA_039196145.1 Bacteroidota bacterium | reverse complement strand
CAAATTTCCAAATATTATCCATGGATGCATAGGTAATATCAAAAGCACCATCGGTAATTTCTGAAATTTTCTTGGCTCGCTCTATCAATCCAAAAAGTTCCGCGCTTACCTTCGTGGGCTTAATGCCCGCATTGGCATTGATTTTTGAAGTCTCCGAAGTCTCATCCCAAGATGAAATAATTTTTTCTATCCGCTTGATTTCGGATACCGCCTCGTTAATATTGATGTAACCGATGTCCTCATTTGGGGCTATCACGGTGATTTCAAACCGGGTCCCCATCAATTTCATGGTTTTTTTCACGGTAACATCATTGGGTACCTGAGCAAAAGACAAGGAATAAATCCAGCTACATATAAGAACTAACAGCGTTCTCATTGCACAAATCCATTGAACAATGAGATATAATCGGAAGGTGAAGCCTTTTTGTTGAAACCGGTGGTTCCCAAAACCGATTTTTCCTTATCCAGTACTACAACCAACGGAAAATGACCTTTGGGGTTATAGGTCTCAAAAAGGGATTTATTTACGTTCAGCTTCTCTGGCGGAAGTTGGTTTTTTTTCTTCTTGGGAAAATCGGCATTAAAAAGCACATAATGTTTGTCCGCGTATTCAACAAATTCATCTGAATCCAGAATACTGCGTTTAAACCGAATACAAGGGCCACACCAATCTGACCCGGAAAATACCAAAACTATGGGCTTGTCCTCTTGGGATGCCGCTGCAAGCGCATCGTCAAAACTATCCTGCCAATGTTGTGCCTGGGCAAAACCAAAGCACAAAACACCAAGTATGGTCAAAAAGTGTTTCATAAAATACTATGCTAAGATTCAAAGACCCTAAGGCTGTCTCCGTTAAGTTCTGTACTGAAAACCCGTAATGGATTGTTGGTCACTGAATTCAATGGGGTTCCATTTTGACTGAACCGGGAACCATGTGTGGAACAACTAAAAATTCCTCCATCTTGGGGCACAAATCGGACTTCTTCAGTCTGTTGATGACTGCAAATCTGACTCGCGGCGATGAGTTCACCCTCCAAGTTTCTGGCCACCACAATATCGGTATAACCTAGACCTGGATCTGATTTCACCAAAATAAAGCCGCCGTTACTTTCCAAAGGACTTGATTCGGGAGCTGTTAGGTCAACGGTAAAGTCTACTCCGTCAGGTTCAGGAAATTGTTCTAAATCCTCAGAATCCGTGGAGCAACCGTTTAAACAAGAGAATGTAAGGGCAAATGCAGCGCCTGCGCCCAAACTTCGCAGAAAATCTTTTCTTTCCATAGCGTGGGGTTTATAGAAAGAACGCTAATTTAACAGGATTCGTATGCTAGTATTCAAACTTGCCGAACTCACTTTGGATGGTTAGTTTTTTGGCATCTGAAGCCTCCACGCTACCGATAATCCTAGCTTCCACACCAAAGCTTTCTGAAATGGCCATAACATCGTCTGCAACTTGCTGGTCCACATACAATTCCATCCGGTGTCCGCAATTGAAAACTTGGTACATCTCTTTCCAATCGGTTTGGGATTGTTCCTGGATGAGTTTAAATAGCGGTGGAATCGGGAATAAATTATCCTTGACAATATGGTTTTCCTCAATAAAATGAAGGATTTTGGTCTGCGCTCCGCCACTGCAATGGACCATACCATGGATTTCCTCGGAACTGAATCGTTCCAGTACTTTTTTGATTATTGGAGCATACGTCCTGGTGGGGGACAATACCAACTTACCCGCATCCAATGGGGAATCATCAACTACATCTGTCAGCTTTGTATTTCCAGAGTACACCAAATCCTCAGGCACAGCGGCATCAAAACTTTCAGGGTATTTATGGGCCAAATATTTGCTAAAAACATCATGTCTTGCCGAAGTAAGTCCGTTGCTGCCCATTCCACCGTTGTATTCTTTTTCGTAGGTCGCCTGTCCAAAGGAAGCCAAACCGATAATCACATCTCCAGGTCGGATATTTGCATTATCAATAACATCTTTTCGGGACATTCTGGCCGTAACAGTTGAATCTACTATAATGGTCCGCACCAGGTCCCCCACATCCGCAGTCTCACCTCCCGTGGAATGAATAATAATACCGTGTTGTCCCAAATCCGCAATGAGCTCTTCAGTACCATTGATAATGGCTGAGATTACCTCCCCGGGTATCAAATTCTTATTTCTGCCAATAGTGGAGGATAACATAATATTAGCTGTTGCTCCAACACAGATTAGATCATCCACATTCATAATCAGGGCGTCCTGTGCAATACCTTTCCAGACCGAGATATCTCCAGTTTCTTTCCAGTACATATAAGCCAACGAGGATTTGGTCCCCGCTCCGTCGGCATGCATGACCAGACAATGGTCTTCGCTACCGGTTAGATAATCTGGGACAATCTTGCAAAAGGCCTTCGGAAACAGGCCTTTATCAATGTCCTTTATAGCATTATGAACGTCCTCTTTGGATGCAGAAACGCCTCGTTGGGCATATCGCTTGCTGTTGTCTGATGACATAAACGGATTTTGCGCAAAAATAGGGAAAGTAAGCACTTTTCCCTATCAAATTCATCTTGGTTTGTATCGCTTTTATAAGCTCGGTGATTGATCTAAGTAATTGGACTCCCAAATTTTGGACCGGGTAGGTTGATCAATATTTCCTCCGGAAATAACCACTAAAACTCTTTTGCCCGGATTCTGGCCCTTAAGCCACTGAACAACACCTTCCATACTCATTGCACAGGTAGGTTCAATTGTACATTTCAGCAAGTGAGTAAGCCATTGTGTCCAATACACCATACGGTCTTCACCAATCTCATAGAATCCGTCCAATTGTTTTAGGTATTCAAAGGTAATATCTCCCACGGCCATTGTCATAGCTCCATCCGCCAGTGTATCGGGGACACTGGCCAGTCTTTGTATACTCCCTTTTCGTAAGGATTCGGCAGCGTCATTGGCCTGTAAGGGTTCTACTCCAATCACCTTGGTTTGAGGTGAAAGTCCCCGGGCAGCAACCAAAGTACCCGATAACAATCCGCCTCCACCGCATGGAGCAAAGACCGCATCCAAACCATCCAAATCAGACAAGGCTTCATAAGCCACAGTTCCCTGCCCACAGATTACCTGCTCATGGTTATAGGGAGGAATCCAATATGTTCCCTCTTTTTTAGCGGCCTCTCGAACTTTTTCGTCCGTAATATCCCTTGTCTTGCTCAATACCACCTCTGCTCCATAAGATCGGGTCGCCTGGATTTTCACTTTGGAGGAATAGTCCGGCATAAAAATCGTGGAGGGTATGGCAAATTTATTGGAGGCATAAGCAACTGCCTGGGCATGGTTCCCAGAACTGTTGGCTACGATATGGTTTGGTTTTTTCCCATTTTCCACCAACCAAGCCAATGTATTACACCCACCCCTTGCTTTAAAAGCTCCTATTTTCTGAAAACATTCCGCCTTAAAAAAAATCTCATGACCCAACCATTGATTCAACAAGGAGGATGAAAGTATAGGAGTCTTGTTTACCAATCCGGCTATACGGGCCGAAGCTTTTTTGATGTCCTCTAGCGTTAAATCCATTCCATTTACTTGGCAAAAAGTAGTTCTCTATACTTGGTGAATGGCCACAATTCATCGGAAATCAATTTTTCCAATTTGTCCGATTGTTCCCGGATGTTATCAAGAAGAGGCTTAACATTGTTGCAATAGGCTTGCGCCCTTTTGTTGATAGTGGAAAGGTTATTTGCCCGTTTTCTAGACGCTGTCATCTCATCTGTCAACTTTTTAATGTCAGCAACATGCTCGCCAATTTGTTCCAAGATATTTAATTGACTCACCGCCACCTTGTTGTATGCGGCCCCATATACTTCCTTTAGACCGGTGACATTTTCCAGTAGTACATTTTGGTAGCTCACTGCAGCCGGAATAATGTGGTTATATACCATTTCCCCAAGTACCCTGCCTTCTATCTGCACATGGAAAATATAGGCCTCAAGCTCTACTTCTTGATGGGCTTTCAACTCTACCTCGCTCATTACATCCATTTCCTGAAAGAGCGAGATACTTTCTTTTGAGGTTAGCACTTGTAGTGCTTCCGGGGTATTTTTGTTGTTGCTCAACTTTCTTTTTCGGGCCTCGTCTTGCCATTCAACTCCGTAGCCATCGCCATCAAAGCGAATCCTTTTGGAGGTTTTAATATATTCCCGAAGCACATTGAATACCGCCTCATCTTTCTTGAGGTTTTTCTTATCAATCAACACATCAACCTCCTTTTTAAAGTCGGATAATTGCTTGGCGACAATAGTATTTAAAATAGTCATGGGCTTGGCGCAGTTGGTCTTCGCCCCAACACCTCTCATTTCAAACTTATTACCGGTGAAGGCAAACGGAGAGGTCCTATTTCTATCGGTATTATCCAGCAAGATTTCAGGAATTTTGCCCACAACGTTCAATTTCAGTTCCGTTTTCTCCTGAGGCGAGAGTTTTCCTTTGGAAACGCCTTCCAGTTCATCCAGCACATCGCTTAGCTGTTGTCCGATGAATATGGAAAAGATTGCTGGCGGGGCCTCGTTTGCCCCTAAACGGTGATCATTGCTGGCAGAAGCAATGGAAGAACGCAAAAGCTCTTCATAAGCATCAACGGCCTTAATGGTATTTACAAAGAAGGTCAAGAATTGAAGGTTCTTCATTGGAGTAGAACCCGGACTCAATAGATTCACGCCTGTATCCGTTGCCAACGACCAGTTGTTGTGCTTTCCCGATCCATTGACCCCTTGGAACGGTTTTTCATGAAACAACACGGTAAATTGGTGTTTATCGGCCACTTCCTCCATAACATCCATCAGCAAGAGGTTATGGTCATTGGAGAGATTTGCCTCTTCAAAAACCGGGGCAAGCTCAAATTGATTTGGAGCCACTTCATTATGCCGTGTTTTAACCGGAATGCCCAATTTGGTACATTGCTTTTCCAGATCGCTCATAAAACTGAGCACCCGACTTGGTATAACGCCAAAATAATGGTCATCCAACTGTTGGCCTTTGGCGGCGGCAGTACCCACCAAGGTTCTTCCCGTCATGACCAAATCCGGTCTGGATTGGGCCAAAGCCTTATCCACAAGAAAATACTCCTGCTCCCAACCCAAAGTAGCATGAACCTTCCTAACGTTTTTGTCAAAGTATTGCGCAACACCCGTAGCAGCTTCGTCCACAGCGTGTAGCGCCCTCAACAATGGCGCTTTGTTGTCCAAAGCCTCCCCGGTATAGGCCACAAAAATGGTGGGTATACATAAGGTGGTTTTATAAATAAAGGCTGGCGAGGTAGGATCCCAGGCGGTATAACCCCTGGCTTCAAAGGTATTTCGGATACCTCCACTCGGAAAACTAGAGGCATCTGGTTCCTGCTGAACCAGTTGGGCACCTCCAAATTTCTCCATGGCCCTTCCATCCGGTAAAATATCAAAAAAGGCGTCGTGTTTTTCGGCTGTTGAACCTGTCAGCGGTTGAAACCAATGAGTATAATGTGTAGCTCCCATGGAAAGTGCCCAGGCCTTCATTCCTTCGGCCACCTGATCAGCAATTTTCCGATCTATCTTGGTGCCTTGAAAAATTGCGGACTTTACCTTATCCAAAGCTTCACGCGTTAGGAATTGAAGCATTTTTTCCTCATTGAATACTTGCCGGCCGAATAGTTCCGAGCGTCTTCCAGTTTCCTCCATTTTGAGAGTAACCCTGGCGCTACTTTCCGCCAAGGCCTTAAATCTTCTATTTGACATTGTTAGGGT
>JBCCUY010000233.1:0-5828 GCA_039196145.1 Bacteroidota bacterium | reverse complement strand
TGAAGACAAAAATATCTTTACAAAAACCAATTAGCGTTAAAGATTGTGTAATTAAAACTTAAGAAGTAGCTAAAAAAAGGATAGGGTTTCTTTAGAAGCTAAACGAATGTTTAGGAGCATTGTGGACAGGGGAGGAGAGTAGGGCTGGGAAATGCGCGGAAATAAGGTATGGGTTAGAAAGCGTATTTTACGGCTTTGCTAAAGCTTTTAATTTTTCAAAAACAACCATCTTATACGTAGCGCTCACGGGAACCTTTTTATCTTCAATCAATACATATGTTCGGGTAGCTTTTGTAATTCTGTCCAAATTGACAATATAAGATTTATGTGTACGATGAAAGTTTTCAGATAACAATGTACTGATATTGATAAGTGTCTCCGAGATAAGATACATTCTGGCATCCGTAAAAATCTTTAAATAATTCCCGAAGCTTTGAATGTAGCGTATTGATTTCAACGGAATGGTAATCGGTAATCCATCATGCTTTATGGCAAGTTCTTCTTGTTTCTTATTCGGTTTGGGTTCTGCTATTGTTGAGGCTGAAACTTTGTTTATTGCTTGTAAAAAGCGTTCGAGTTTTATAGGTTTCAATAAGTAATCGACCACCCCAAAGTCATAGCTTTCCAAGGCATATTCAGAATATGCCGTTGTTAAAATCACTTTAGGAGATTGTATCATAGAACGTAAAATTCCCATGCCATTGAGTTCCGGCATTTCAATATCCAAAAAAACGAGATCGATTTTATATTGCTGAATAAAGTTCACAAATTCGATAGGATTCCCGGTACTTAGGACCAATTCAAAGTTGTTTATTTTAGAACAATACTCTTCCAGCACTTCCCGTGCTAACTCTTCATCATCAACAATGGCAATTTTAATCATTTAACTAGTCTGTTATGTCAATGGTTAAATTTACATGATAGGCTGCCTCCATATCTTTGATTTTTAATATATGGGCATTCGGATACAATAAATTCAGTCGCCGCTGCACATTTTCGAGTCCTGTTCCCATTCTTGTCAATTGGGTTGCTACACTATGTTTTGAATTCACAACATTCACATGAAGCTTGGAATTTTTTATCGAAACATTCACATCGATGGTGCTCTGTGCATTGGTGGCTTGAGCCCCATGCTTAACTGCATTCTCAACAAAGGGTATGAGTAGCATTGGTGCTATTTTATAATTTGATGATTCTCCTTCAATTAAAAATTCAACTGCACACCGTTTGCTCAAACGTTTTTCCTCAAGCAATAAATAATTCTCTATAAACTCTAGCTCTTCTTTTAGCGAAACAAAGTCCTTTTTAGCACTTTCCAATTGATACCGCATTAATTCCGAAAGTTGCATGACAACCTCTGGAGTTTCCTTGGATTGCTGTCTGGAAAGGGCATAAATGCTATTCAATGAATTAAACAAAAAATGTGGATTTACCTGTTCCTTTAGGTAGTTTAATTCCAGTTCTTTTTGCAACTTTTCTTTTTCTTCCTTTTGTCTTTGCATGAGTGCACTTCTCCTTAAAAAGAAGGCGGCCATACCAGTACCTGTAGTGTAAATAAGAAAAGAAGACATTTTAGTAATTCCAATCCAAGTGAATTTCGGATATATTTTTATACTGGCTCCAAGAAATATGGCTCCAATAAGCAGGAATCCGTATAAAAAATACTTTTTCTTATCAAAAAGATATGGTATAAGAATAAAATGATTTATCCATATCACGGTCATAATACTGATAGTAAAACCAAGCCCCCATAAATAAAAGGAATAAAATGTGTCATGTTTATCTAGGAGCATCCATCCACCTAATAGCTCCAGGATGAGTACCAATAAAAAGGCACCCAGGTTAATGAGGATGGTATTCTTCAAAGACTTTTGTGGCATGAACTCTTTTCGTTAAGGACAAAAGTACCACGTTCAAACACAAACCTTCACAATTTCTTGCAAAACGCTTATATCAATGATGAAGTGATTTCATCATTTAATCCCTAGGCTTGTCCGGTTTACGAAATCCGGTAGGGTTAATACGATACTTTTATCCGTCAGATATAATAATGAAAACAATGAAAAGCATAACCAAAGGTCTATTAACACTACTTCTTATAGTAACAAACAATGCCTTTGCCCAAGAGAATGGTGCAAAAGAAAGTACTTCCCTAGTATTACCACAAATTCAGGTTGTCCCTATTAAAGACACCAAAACAGAACGAAACTATGAACTTTATATAGAGTTGCCTGAAGATTATGCCGAGGACACCGCTAAAAAGTACCCTGTCCTTTATTATACAGATGCCGTGTGGCACCGCGAAATGTTGTCTGGAGCTACAGAATTCATGCTGGAAGATATTATTCTAGTTGGAATTTCCTGGCAATTGGATATCAATGAAGACCTGAAAAACGAAAGAGGAGCGCATGTGAGTAGGTTTCGTGATTACTCTATGACGGAACACAACAATCCTGAAATTCAAAAAAAATATCAATTTGGCCAAGCCAATAATCATCTCGATTTTATTCGCAATGATGTCTTTACCTATATAGATAAAACGTACCGCACAGACCCAAACAGTCGTACGTACTTTGGATACTCACTAAGTGGTGAATTTGGTGCCTATATCCTAATGTCACAACCTGACACCTTTAAGAATTACATTATTGGTAGTCCAACGGTTCAAAATGAACTGGATTACTTAACGGAACTTAACAACAAGTTTGGGCCATATGAGTCATCAAATAGAAACTCAAGCCTGAATGCCAATGTTTTTATTGCCTATGGCTCATTAGAGGGTAAGAAGGTAGCAGAACCTATCGAGGCGTTCGTTAAGTTGTTAAATGACAGGAGAGACAACGGTTTGTCCGTATTAAAAGAAGTGATCGATGGTACCCATAGTTCGGCATTTCCTATGACAGCGGTTCGTAGTGTGGCATGGTTGTCTTCCTTGATGAATCCTATTTCAAGTCTTGGCAATGAGGTCTCATTCTGGTCCATTCCGCTCCTAAATAAACCCTTTGTCAATCAAGCTCCGGAGGATAGGAAAGATGGTGTGTCAGTAGGTAAGCTCAACCTTTCCGAAGCTAAAAAGAATGCAATTGTGCAGGTGTCCCAAGCTATTTTTGATGGTCAATATGGTAATTACGATGCGTTACTCATTTCACACAAGAACAAATTGGTCTATGAATCCTATTACAAAAAGGGTCGTATCAATGTGCCGCATGGACAAGCCTCAGCTGTAAAAGGGTATACCAGTTTGGTGTTGGGAAGAGCCATTGAAATGGGGTATTTAAGCATGGACGACCTGGACAAACCTTTGATTCATTTCTTGAAAGACTTGGACCCTACAAAATTCGCCCAAGGAGCGGAGAAAATCACCCTGCATAAGGCATTGACCATGCAAGGGGGATTGACAATCGACCGTGAAAAGTGGAAAGAGGTTGAAAATGATTCTGTTAAATTAAAAGGACAGGGATTAGTACAGACACTCCTTGAACGTACCGGGCCCATTACCAAGGAGACCCAGACCTATTTATACGGAAATTTTAACCCCATGTTGGTGATGACGGTAATCGATGCTGTAGTGCCAGGGTCGGCTGAGGCCTTTATTAAAACCGAGTTACTTGATCCTCTCGGTATTACCAATTACAAATGGTCCAATCATGCCAGTGGTTTGCCACAAGCAGGATGGCAGGCCAGTATTATGTCTCGTGACATGCTCAAATTGGGGTATTTAGTGCAAAACAAGGGTAAACTGAATGGGGAACAGTTTATTTCTGCAGCCTATCTAGAAAAAGCTACCAGAGGCATAGTAGACCCTGCAATAGATTGGATGCCCAAGAATTACCGTTATGGCTATTTTTGGTACTATACCCCTGTAAGGGTTGGTAACAAAAGCTATGATATGACCTTGGCTTGGGGAGGTGGCGGCCAGCGTGTTATGGTCGTAGAAGAACTCGATTTAACCATTGTCATCTCGGGTCACGACAGGGACGATGACAAAATCATGAAACCCATTTTTGAAACCGTTGTACCGGCATTTGCCAAAAATTAAATTGTTTTTTTAGGACATAGAGCATAGCAAGATTTTAACGACCCCAGACCTGTTCTGGGGTTGTTTTTTTATCATTTGTACCCCGTTCTACCTGAAATATAGTAACCTCAATAACCGCAAACCTCACATACCTTGTACACAGGTGTACACCTTTACTTCCTAAAAATAGAAACGCAGTAAAAAATTGGGCGTAAAACCTAACGACAATTGTTCCAATTGGTCAATTTCTTGCAATCCCGTCTGTGGATTGTCATCAACACGATAAAACACAGAGAGAGGTACTTGGCGGGCATATATGTTTTGCAATGACAGCCCCAAAATACCTCTGTGGTTTTTTCGGGATGATAGCCCAAATCGATACTGTGCTGATGCATCCAAACGATGGTAATTGGGCAGTCGTTGACTGTTTATAGCGCCAAATGTTATATCACCGTCAATGGCATTGAACCCAGAAATTGGTGTGAACGGGGCACCCGTTCTAAAATTCCACCCCAGTGAAAATCGCCAATTGCCTTTCTCATACGTATTTGAAAGCGTAAGATTGTGGGTGATATCATTATTACCCGGGAACTTGGCATCAGTCAATTCGTCAAAGCGATAGTCCACGGTATTATATGTATATCCCAACCAAACACGGTAGTCGCCCAATTGTTTCTTGACCAAAAAATCCACCCCAAAAATATCGCTGGTTCCCTGTGAATACTCTTCTGAAGCATTGGTAAATCCATTGGTAAATGAGGTGAGGCCATCAATCTTTTTTAGGTAACCATCTATATCAATTGTCCACCCTCTGGAATCTAATAGGATTCCTGCGGAAAATTGTTCACTTTTCAGCAATGGGAACTCGTCATTATCGGTTAGGGTCCAAGTACCACTCTGCAAACGAAGGCGGGTATCATCAAATTCTACCAATTGGCTAAGGGTCTGGTATCGTTTTTCACCAGTAAGCTTAAGTCTTATTCCTTTTCCCAAGGGCTGTTCGACATTTATTCGAGGTTCAAAATACCACCCGCCCAATAGCGAAAATGTTGAAGCTCGCAGTCCAACGCTGATCAATCCTCTATATTTTGGCCTATAATAATAGGTTGTATACAAGGAATTGGAAGTGTTTTTATTATCTGAAATTTCATTGAAATCACGCTCGTCTTCCGACTCGACCCCTTCCTGGTCCTCGTCTTCGGGCTCTAGGTCTTCCGCTCCCAATTCATCTCGAAAAAGCTGGTAGAACACCTTGTTTTGGGAGAATTGATACCCAAATTTCAAAGTATGTTTTTTATCGAAATCATGGGCAATATGCGCGTCCATCCCATAGTCGGTAACTGAATTTCGCCTAAGGTTTTCTTCTTCCACATCTTGCTCCTCCAAAAACTGGTTACGGTATCTACTATCGTATTCAGAATAATAACCACTAATACCATGGTGCCACTTTTTAGCTTTTAAACCACTCCAATTAAAGCTTACACCCTGGGTTTCTGTAGCTAAGTCATCTTGGGAAAGGTTTTCATCATCCGCCAGACGAAAATTAAGATCATTATTTGTCAGTAATCCACTGACATAAATACTGTCATTTTCCGAAGATTTTATAATGAGCTTCACATTCGTATCGTAAAATGAAAATACTTCTTCACCTTCTATTAAGCTTTCCTGATCTTCCTCATCTTCAACAACCTGGCCAACGGCATCACTAACGACTATCGTATTTTGAAAAACCTTTTCGGAAATGGCATCAAAGGTGGGTGTGCCCAGGCCTTCCACATCCGCATAGGAGCGTCTGCCAGAGATGACCAGG
>JBCCUY010000232.1:0-5829 GCA_039196145.1 Bacteroidota bacterium | reverse complement strand
TAAACCTCATTTTTTTTGCTGCGGTTTGGATTTTCTTCCAAGCAGGTTTGTCATTCTCATAGACGTCCAAGGCAAGGTCAAGGCCATCCAACATACTTTTGATTTTATCGTCATAGGTATCCCCATCAAAGCTAAATCCAGTTTTCAAATGCTTTACCGTATCCTTAAGCCCTCCGGTATGATGCACCAAACATGGGTTTCCATTTCTCATGGCCAACATCTGGCTAATGCCACATGGTTCAAACAAGCTGGGCATAAAATAAAGGTCTGATTCCAAATAAATGGAATCTATCAAATTCTCTGATTGTCCGTTTGTAAAAATGAAATTTTTGTGTTCGTAACTCAATCTCCTAAAGAGTTCCTCGTATTCGGGCGCACCTGTACCGAGAAGCATAAAAATACCGTCTACTTTTTCCAGCTTTTTAAGGATTTCCACAAATGCTTCTGGCGACCTCCTAAAAAAGTAGAATTTTTGCTCCGTGAGTCGGGCCACACTGGAAACGATGAATTTGGGGCGATTGTCCACATACTCCATGATTTTCTCGCCAGTATGGGCCAAAAAATCGGCCTTATATTTCTTGGATTCTTCCTGGAGCCATCTAAACAATGCCTTGACCGTGTTTCTATAGATAAAGCCCTTCTCCTCCTTATTTATGTTCTTGTAATTACAACCATTAAGGATTCCAAAAAGTCTTCCCTCCTCATCTGCCTTGAGCAAATCTTCTTCCAGGCCCTCTCCGCCAATAAACTCTGGTGGGGAACTTGGCAACATTACGTCCTCTTTATAGGAAGGAGATACGGTGTGGACAGCATCGGCAAATCGAATTCCCACCGCCATAAGGTTGATACAATCTTGATAGCGATAATCCATCAAAGTCCGGTAGTCAAACACCACATCCGGAAACCAATTCCGCACCGAAGAATAGTTATCTTCAAAAGGGCGGATTCCCTGAATGGCCAAATTATGGATGCTATATACCGTTCGAATGTCTTTTAAGCCCTTATAATCCTCATGGTACTCCCTAAGAAACAAAAGAAGGCTGGAATGCCAGTCGTGCATATGGATGATGTCCACCTTGCCAAATGCACCTTTTTTGATTGCTTCGGCCACAGCCGTATTGAAGATGAAATACTTTATCGCATCGGTATAGAAGGGCTCCTCCGGATCGTTGTGATATATATGGGCAATATCTCCAGCCTCAATTTCAGGGTGATGTATAACATAATGGACAATGTTTGGAAATTCCTTCTTGGGCTGTACTTCATACAATTCTGCAACATAGGGCAGACCCCGTAGACTAAAATTAAGGTTGGTTTTGAAAAGTCCGCCATGATGTAATCTTCCGTAGGAAGGGACAACCACATGGACCTTGTCCCCACGCTCCGATATCTGCCGTGGCACATCTCGGACCACATCTCCCATTCCTCCTGCTTTACAATTGGCCAAGGCATCGTTTTCGGCTGCCACAAAAACAAAATTGTTCATTGCGTTAAGTTTGTTTGGTTTGGATTAATTCAATTAAGTTAACCAAAGTTTAATTCGGAAGCAAAAAAAAGCCTTTCACGTTCAGGAAAGGCTTTGCTTATGCTAAAAAAACATTATCAATTAGTTTACTTTGAAAGCTTTTTCTTGAGGGTAATATGCCGTTCCGCCCAATTCTTCCTCGATTCTAAGCAACTGATTGTATTTTGCCATACGATCGCTACGGGAAGCGGAACCGGTCTTAATTTGGCCTGTGTTCAAAGCTACCGCTAAATCTGCGATAGTATTGTCTTCGGTCTCACCTGATCTATGGGACATTACCGAAGTGTATCCGGCATTTTTTGCCATGTTCACAGCGGCAATGGTCTCTGTCAGGGTCCCTATCTGGTTTACCTTGATCAGAATTGAATTGGCGATGCCATTATCTATACCTCTAGAAAGACGCTCCACATTGGTCACAAACAAATCATCTCCAACAAGCTGGACCTTGTCACCGACTTTTTCGGTCAACACTTTCCACCCATCCCAGTCGTTCTCGTCCATTCCATCCTCAATAGATATAATGGGGTACTTGCTGCAAAGGTCGGCTAAATACTGTGCTTGCTCCTCAGAGGTGCGTACTACCCCCTTATCACCTTCAAATTTTGTATAATCATATTTGCCATCCACATAAAACTCCGCAGAGGCACAATCCAAGGCAATCATGATTTCATCACCCAACCTGTACCCTGCTTTGTCCACAGCTTTTGCTATGGTATCCAAGTCATCTTCGGTACCGCCTTCCAAGGTCGGCGCAAATCCGCCTTCATCTCCAACTGCAGTGCTAAGACCTCTATCATGAAGGACTTTCTTAAGATTATGGAAAATTTCCGTTCCCATCTGCATGGCATGGCTAAAGTCCTTGGCTTTCACTGGCATGATCATGAACTCCTGAAATGCGATAGGTGCATCGGAGTGGGATCCTCCGTTAATGATGTTCATCATGGGAACTGGAAGTGTATTTGCACTTACACCGCCAACATAACGATACAAGGGCATCCCCAGCTCATTGGCAGCAGCTTTTGCCACGGCCAAAGAAACTCCAAGAATGGCATTTGCGCCCAACTTAGACTTGTTTGGTGTGCCATCCAAGGCAATCATGGTCTCATCAATATGGTTTTGTTCGAAAACCGAAGTCCCAACCAACTCTTCCGCAATGGTGGTATTTACATTGCTCACGGCCTGTCCAACACCCTTGCCCATAAAAGTATCTCCACCGTCCCTAAGCTCAACGGCTTCATGCTCACCTGTAGAAGCACCAGAAGGTACCGCTGCCCTTCCCAAAATTCCGTTTTCGGTAATCACATCTACCTCGACGGTAGGGTTACCCCTAGAATCTAAAATCTGTCTTGCATGAATGTTGATAATAATGCTCATGTGAACTTAAAATTTATGGTTGAAATTAATTTGCCAAAGATACAAAAGGTAGTAGGTTTTGCTCCATGACAACCCTCATAAAACACTGATAATAACCTAAAAATAAACTACAACGTTTTAGTTGCGACTTGTTTTAATGGCATCAAAAAACTGGTCGAACAGATAGTCGGCATCATGTGGTCCCGGACTTGCTTCTGGATGATATTGCACCGAGAAAACATCCCTATCCTTCATTTTGATTCCGGCCACAGTATTATCGTTCAAATGCAGATGCGTGATTTCCAAGTCCTTGTTGGCCTCTGTCTCCTCCCTATTGATGGCAAATCCGTGGTTTTGGGAGGTGATTTCCCCTTTCCCGGTGACCAAATTGAGAATGGGGTGGTTAATACCCCTATGACCGTTGTGCATTTTGTAGGTAGACACTCCATTGGCCAATGCCAATACTTGATGCCCTAAACAAATACCGAACAAAGGCTTATCTGATTCAATCATTTCCTTTGCTGTTGAAATGGCCTCTGTCAGAGGCTCGGGATCGCCAGGACCGTTGGAGATAAAATAGCCATCAGGGTTCCAGGCGGCCAACTCTTTAAACGGCGTATTGTACGGGAATACTTTTATATAGGCCCCTCGTTTGGCCAGATTTCGTAGAATATTTTTCTTGATGCCGATATCCAGAGCCGAAATCTTGAATTCGGCATTTTCCTCTCCATAATAGTAGGGCTCTTCAGCAGATACTTTGGAAGCCAACTCTAAACCTTCCATGCTCGGTACTTTTTTAAGCTCCTCTTTAAGGGCATCCAGCTCATCTACCCGTGTAGAAATCAAGGCATTCATTGCGCCATTATCTCGAATATAGCTAACCAACGCTCTGGTATCCACATCGGAAATGGCGAAGAGGTTGTTTTTTTCCAGAAATTCCAAAAGGCTCATATCTGCATCAGGTCTGGAATACTCGTAACTGAAGTTCTTTACAATGAGTCCAGCAATCTTAATGGAATCTGATTCCACTTCGTCTTTGTGGGTTCCATAATTTCCAATATGGGCATTGGTGGTCACCATAAGCTGTCCAAAATAGGAAGGGTCCGTAAAAATCTCTTGATAGCCGGTCATCCCAGTATTGAAACAAACCTCGCCCACAGCGGTACCTTCCCTGTTACCCACGGATTTCCCGTAGAACACCGTACCGTCTGCCAATAATACTAATGCCTTTTTCTTTTTGTGATACTTCATATAGGTCTTAAAAATTTCGGTTTGACAAAAAAACATAAAAAAAGGATAAGTTTTCACTTATCCTTTTTCCAATTATCTAATAGTTAATAACATATTGTTATTCTTCTGAATCGTCGGCTGTTTTTGTTTCAGCAACTGGAGCAACCGGCTCTGCCTTTTTACCTCCGCCTCTTCTACTTCTTCTGGTGGATTTCTTGGCAGGTTTACCTGCGTTGTACAATTCGTTAAAGTCCACCAATTCAATCATGGCCATATCAGCGTTGTCACCTAGTCGGTTTCCCAACTTAATGATTCTGGTATATCCTCCTGGTCTGTCTCCGACCTTTTCCGCAACTGTACCGAACAATTCGGTTACCGCATGCTTGCTTCTAAGGCTACTGAAAACTACCCTTCTGTTATGGGTACCTTTCTCGGTAGTCTGGTTGTTCTCCGTTTTAGACTTAGTGATCAACGGCTCTACAAACTGCTTAAGGGCTTTGGCCTTTGCAACAGTGGTGTTGATTCGCTTGTGTTCTATCAAGGAACAGGCCATATTGGCCAACATTGCCTTTCTGTGGGCAGCTGTTCTACCTAGGTGGTTAAATTTCTTTCCGTGTCTCATATCATTATTTTATCATCTTGCTACCAAACCCTTTTTGAAAAGGGGAGCAAAATATGATTAATTAATCCTTGTCCAATTTATATTTTGAAAGGTCCATTCCAAACTGAAGGCCTTTATTGATTACCAATTCCTCCAACTCGGTCAAAGATTTTTTACCAAAGTTTCGGAACTTCATCAAATCGTTTTTGTTGAAGGAAACCAAATCTCCCAAAGTATCCACTTCGGCAGCTTTCAAACAGTTCAATGCCCTTACGGAAAGGTCCATATCTACCAATTTGGTCTTCAACAACTGACGCATGTGCAATGATTCCTCATCGTAGGTCTCGGTCTGCGCGATTTCATCAGCCTCCAATGTAATCCGCTCATCCGAGAACAACATAAAGTGGTGAATCAATACTTTAGCAGCCTCGGTCAAAGCATCTTTTGGATGGATGGAACCGTCAGTAACGATTTCGAAAATCAATTTTTCGTAATCGGTCTTTTGCTCTACCCTGAAGTTTTCGATGCTATATTTTACGTTCTTCACTGGGGTGTACACAGAATCAACCGCAATACTTCCCAAAGGAGCATTGGATTTCTTGTTTTCCTCAGCAGGAACGTAACCACGACCTTTTTCAATAATAACTTCCAAGTTAATGCTAACCTTGGGATCCATGTTGCAAATCACCAAATCGGGATTAAGCACCTGGTATCCTGAAATGAACTTCTGGAAATCACCAGCGGTCAACTGCTCTTTTCCACTAACGGAAACGGAAACAGTTTCGCTCTCCACGTCGTCAATTTGTCTTTTGAACCTGACTTGTTTTAGGTTCAAGATGATTTCTGTAACGTCTTCAACAACGCCTGGAATAACAGAGAATTCATGTTCAACTCCATCAATACGCACGGAAGTGATTGCAAAACCTTCCAAGGAGGAAAGTAAAACCCTTCTCAGCGCATTCCCAACTGTTAATCCGTATCCAGGTTCCAAAGGGCGAAATTCAAATTTCCCTTCGAAATCTGTTGAATCTATCATTATAACTTTATCGGGCTTCTGAAAATTAAGTAATGCCATATCGGATTAATGTTGTTTTTATTTAGAGTATAACTCGACGATTAG
>JBCCUY010000231.1:0-5911 GCA_039196145.1 Bacteroidota bacterium | reverse complement strand
TTCCCTGCTAGATCTAGTATTGATAAATGTTAATTTTTGTTAATCAGATTTTTAAAATCAACTGTTAATTTCCAATGAACATGACGTGAAAAAAGTCCCTAATGAGGTAATTTTAAGCTGCCGATTGACGAATGCCCCTTTTGAATTGATGGATGCGCGATTTGGAGATAAATTCACAAAATTGAAGTTTCGAATTGTACCTATATTTAGAACATGAACTGGAACCAGGGCATACAGGATTACCAACATTACCTTAAAATTGAACGCGGACTTTCCGAAAACTCCATTTTGGGATATACCAGGGACATCCAAAAGTTAAAGCACTATTTGGAAGAGCATCAGATTGTAGTCTCGCCTGTTCAAATCAACACGGAATCGCTGCAGCAATTTGTTTACCATCTGGCCAAAATGGTTAACCCCCGTTCCCAAGCGCGGGTCATTTCGGGCCTCCGAGGTTTTTTCAACTATTTGGTTTTTGAAGATTATCGCCAGGACAACCCCATGGATCTAATTGAAACCCCAAAATTGGGAAGTAAACTTCCCGACACCCTCTCCACGGATGAAATTAATGCGTTGATAGCTGCCATCGACCTTTCAAAACCTGAGGGAGAACGGAATAGGGCCATTTTGGAAACCTTGTACGGTTGCGGCCTACGCGTCTCGGAATTGATTCATCTCAAACTCTCCGATCTATTTTTCGATGAGGATTTTATCCGCGTTACTGGAAAGGGAGACAAACAGCGTTTTGTTCCCATAAGTTCCATTAATAAAAAATACATCAATATTTATTGTGACCAGATCAGGGTTCACCTGAACATTCAAAAGGAACACCAAGATTTTCTGTTTTTAAATCGAAGGGGGAAACAGCTAAGTAGGGCCATGATTTTTACCATTATCAAACAACTGGCCGAGCATATTGGACTTAAAAAGCGAATTAGTCCACATACCTTTAGACATTCTTTCGCCACACATCTATTGGAGAATGGAGCCGATTTAAGGGCAATTCAGCAAATGCTGGGTCATGAGAGTATAACCACAACCGAAGTTTATATGCATGTGACCCGGAAGCATCTTGCCGATGTACTAAAGGAATTCCATCCAAGGGAGTAAATTTTTCAAAATTTCAGTCTGGTTCCAAGTTCAAATCTTGTTTCCACCCCTTCCAATCCGAATTTTTGGAATTTGGGGTCGCCCATCGGACTCACCACCCTGGCCTCTAAGGACCAGTTGGGCCGCACATCATGGCCAAGACCATAGAATACTTCATTTCTAGGAATAGGATTGGGAGCTCCTTGGTTTTCATTCATAAGGTCCCACTCCAACTGGAAACCTCCCATCAAATAGGTTTTGTTGGAAATATATTGTCTTAGTTCTATAGGTATGGTAATCCGATCCGCCGCATAACTTCGGAAATGATCTCCCCCAATACTAAATTCCGTGGTATTGCTTAAACGCAGCTTTGTACGGAACCATGCAAAATTGGAATATTTATCAAATTGTGGATAATCAAACCCATCTATTGAGACCGGAGATTCTTTTTTTACGGTTGGATTACCAGGAGTTTGGCCCATTCCGTACTGAATCGTTATCAAAATCGTCAAAACGGCTAGTAGTTTTTTGAACATTTTGAAGGTTTTCCCTACAAATTAGCGCAATACAACATAGCTCCTATCCCTATTGGCTAAAATTTAACCTTTGGAAACAAGACTATCACAATCCCTACTGAATTCTTAAAAACTTGGCCTGCTATATAGTGACCTTGTCCTTTCCGTTGACCTGATACTGTTTTCTAAAAGGTCGAATAATCAATCGGGCCTCGCGGTCAAAACGGATGTAGTTATATACCCAATTAATGAAGACCACTACCCTATTCCTAAATCCAATTAAGAAATACAAGTGGACAAACATCCAAACAAACCAAGCAAAAACACCTTGAAACTTGAATCTCGGAAGGTCCACCACAGCCTTGTTTCGACCCACGGTGGCCATACTCCCCTTATCCTTATATACGAAAGGTTTGAGTTCTTTCCCCTCAATCATTCGCACTAGGTTCTCCCCAAGATTCTCACCCTGTTGGATTGCGGGTTGTGCCATCATCGGGTGCCCGTGAGGGTAGGCTTCACTTTCCATCTGGGCCACATCACCGATAGCGAAAATTTCTTCAAAACCGTCCACTTGGTGGAATTCGTTTACGCGAAGGCGGTCGCCTCTACAAAGAAAATCCTTGCTGTCCAACCCATTCAAGCGTACCGCTTGAACACCTGCGGCCCAAACCAAGGTGCAGGCCTCAAATGAAGTATCCGTATTGGTTGATACCAGCTTACCATCATAATCGGTAACCCGAACACCCTTCCATACATTTACCCCCAACCTTTCCAAAAACTGTTCAGCCTTCGCAGAGGCAACCTCGCTCATTGCCGGAAGAATGCGATGACCGCCTTGTACAAGATTAATCTGCGCCCGACGGGTATCCAAATCTGGATAATCCTTAGGAAGGATACCTTTTTTGATTTCCGCCAATGCCCCAGCTAATTCAACACCAGTAGGACCTCCACCCACTATCACAAAATTCATCAACGCATCACGCTCATGAAGGTCGTCGGTTAGTAAAGCTTGCTCAAAGTTCTCAAGAATGAGGCTTCTAAGGTTTAAAGACTGAGGGATGGTTTTCATGGCCATTCCCTTTTCGGCTATATTCTTGTTTCCAAAGAAATTGGTTCTAGATCCTGTGGCCACCACCAAATAATCATACTGGATTGCCCCGATATTGGTATGCAATCTTCGCACGGAGGTATCCACTTCCTGCACTTCTGCCAAACGGAAGTAAAAATTTGGATACCCTTGAAGTACCTTTCGAATTGGATAAGCAATGGAATCCGGTTCCAATCCCCCAGTGGAGACCTGATAAAGTAAAGGTTGGAAATTGTGGTAATTGTGTTTATCCAACAACACCACCTGAACATCTTTTTTTGCCAGTTTTTTGGCTAAGGCAATTCCACCGAACCCACCTCCAATAATAATGACTCTGGGAAAACTGGATTGAGGAATATTCATACTGGACATGGGTGCAAATTTAAACATTCAATCATGGTAAAGGCTATCTGAAGATGGGTTTTTTACTATCTTTAATTCTTGACTAACGTAACAACATCTAATGAAAAAATTTGTCTTTCTAGGCCTTAGTGCCCTGCTCTGCATGCAACTGTCCAATTCCCAAGAAACCAGGGAGGATTTACTAAAAACTTTGGACTCTAAATCTGAAACCTATGGTGCCATTGCCCAAGAAATATGGGAACTTGCCGAAATGGGCTATTTGGAGCACAAAAGCTCGGCACTTCTACAAAAAACATTGGCCGATGAAGGTTTTAACATCAAAAAAGGAGTGGCAGGAATCCCAACGGCCTTCATTGCAGAATACGGTTCAGGGTCCCCGGTCATTGCCATTTTGGGGGAATATGATGCGCTACCAGGATTGTCCCAACAGGCGGTAGCTGAAAAAAAATCAGCAAACAAGGCTGCCGGACATGCTTGTGGCCATCACCTTTTTGGCACTGCTTCAACAGCTGCTGCCATAGCAGCCAAGAGTTGGCTAAAGAAAAACAACGGTAAAGGTACCATACGTTTTTACGGGTGTCCAGCCGAAGAAGGTGGGTCAGGTAAGGTCTATATGGTCCGTGAAGGTCTCTTCAATGATGTGGATGTGGCTTTACATTGGCATCCAGGTTCCCAAAATGCGGCCAGTGCCGGAGCTGCCTTGGCCAATAAATCCGCAAAATTTAGGTTTCATGGAACCTCGGCCCATGCAGCGGGTGCGCCCGAGCGTGGAAGGTCTGCCTTGGACGGAGTGGAGGCCATGAACGTAATGGTGAACATGATGCGGGAGCATATTCCGCAAGAGGCACGTATCCACTATGTCATCACGGATGGTGGAAAGGCACCAAATGTGGTACCTAATTTTGCAGAAGTGTACTACTATGCCCGTCACAACCGTAGGGATGTTGTAATTGATATCTTTGACCGAATCGTAAAGGCAGGTGAGGGAGCCGCGTTGGGCACGGGAACCACCATGGATTATGAAATGATTGGGGGTACCCACGAATTGCTCCCTAATTTGACCCTGCAAAAAATAATGCATTCCAACCTTTCCAAGGTTGGCGGGGTAAGCTATTCTGATGACGAAAAGGTGTTTGCAGAAAAAATCTCCAAAAGTCTTGGCTACGAAAATCTCGATGTTAATCGTGCAATTTCTGTTCAGCCCTATAAAGAAGAGGCAAGAGCCTACGGTTCCACCGACGTAGGTGATGTAAGTTTTACGGTTCCCACCGTAGGTATGAGTTCAGCAACTTGGGTACCTGGAACCCCGGCACATAGCTGGCAGGCCGTGGCAGCTGGTGGCACTTCCATTGGAAACAAGGGAATGATGGTGGCTGCCAAGGTGCTAACGCTTACAGCTGTAGATCTTTTTGAAAATCCTGGTATTGTTGCCAAGGCCAAAGCTGAATTGGAAGAAAGGCGTGGGGAAGACTTCAAGTATATTCCCTTGCTAGGAGATCGTCCACCAGCCTTGGACTATCGGAAATAAGTGAAAAACCAATTAAAACTGTAACAAAAGTTGCTTTATAAACACTTATAGAGCAAACAACCAACCTTTGTGAATTCGGAACTGGAACATCGCTTTGTTACGGAACTTGAGAACAATCAAAACATTGTTCACAAGGTGTGCACCCTATATACCAACGATAGGGATTCGCACAATGATCTTTTCCAAGAAATCACGATTCAGTTATGGAAGGCCTATCCCAAGTTTAGGGGAGATGCCAAATTCAGTACCTGGATGTACAGAGTGGCCTTGAACACGGCCATAACCCTGTACCGAAAATCGAAGAAACGTGTTCAGACGCAAGATTATGATTCCGTAATCTTTAAGATTAAAGCCGACGAATATGATGATACCCAGGAACGTCAGTTAAAACTTATGTACAAAGCGGTAAAACAACTGGGTGATATCGACAAAGCGCTAGTCTTTCTGTATTTGGAGGATAAGGACTATAGCGAAATTGCCGAAACCCTAGGTATCACAGAAGTTAATGCCAGGGTGAAGATGAATAGAGTAAAGAACAAGCTAAGAACCATATTAAATCCTTGACCCTATGATGGATGAATTGGAACTCTTGAAAAAAGATTGGCAGAAAAAGGGGGAGCATCTTCCTAAACTGTCCTATGACGAGATCTATAAAATGATCTGGAAGAAATCATCTTCCATCGTAAAGTGGATTTTTTATATCAGCATCATCGAATTTATAATTCCACACTTGCTATATCTTATACCATCCCTACGAAACAGTCCGGATGTATATGCAGACCTGGGGCTCACCAAAATAGTGCTGGGGGTAAGCATTGTTCAGTATCCCATTATTTTTTATTTCATCTATCAGTTCTATAAACGATATCGGGAAATCTCAGTTCTTGATAGTGCAAAACAACTTACCAGCAACATTTTACGCACTCGAAAAACGGTAAAGCATTATGTGATTTTTTCACTTTCCATGGTATTGTTGACCTTCGGAATGTTGGTTGTGGGTATCTATTTTAGCGATAATGTTGTGGAGACATTAGACCTTAGGGGCAGCCTTGGCGATATGCCCCAAGAAAAGGTAAAGTGGGTTGTAATGGCCGTTTTTGCCGTATTGGGTGTTGTATTTACTTTTATTTTCGGGGGAATTTACTTCTTGCTATACGGTCTGCTAACCCGCAAACTGAGAAAGAACTATAGGGAACTTCAAAAACTGGAGGTTTAATCCCCTTTGTAACTGTACCTTCTTTTCTGATGGTCGGCCTCGTAGGCGGCCAATTCGGCTTCGGAAATTACTTTTAAGAAAGAAGGATGTTGCTCAATGGCATATTCCAGTTT
>JBCCUY010000230.1:0-5931 GCA_039196145.1 Bacteroidota bacterium | reverse complement strand
CCATAGGGTGCCAAGGCCACTAGAATAAAAAATACGGCAATTGCTGGAATGAGCGCGTAAGCCCATCCAAACCCAATCGGATGCGGTGTATTTAAGGCCTTTATCATAATTTGGATAGAATTCCCTGCCACCTTAGTTTACGAATAAACCTGCCCTCTTCTGGACTGACAAACCGTTTGGGCCTGAGGAAAACCGCCCTAATAAACCCCAAGACGGTTTGGAAATAGAGTGAAGGACTTTTGGCCTGCCAGGCCATTTTTAGCGCCGCAATTTTGGTCAGAACTATGCCGTATCTCATTTTGTATAGGGCTTCTCCCTTTTGTTGCCATTTTTTTACCGTATAGCCATGTCCGGTTGGGCGAAGGTGTTTTACCTGTAGGGTGTCATCCGTTCGCACTTCAAAATCATGGTATTGGGCCAAAAGTACGTCCACAGTGTCCCAGCCTATTCCGGGTTTCAATCCTTGAATTTTTTCAAAACAGGCTTTGTGATAAAGTTTTATGGGCCCCCTGATATGAATCTTGTCGGCAATAGGCTCATAAACCCACTTCCCGTGTCGCTCGATATGCAGCAGTCCTGATCACATGCCTAATTTCCAGTTGCTCTGAAAATGATTGATGATGGTTCCAAAATAATTGGGTGGAAGAACAATATCAGCGTCAAACTTTCCAATAAGATCATAGGAAGAAGCATGACTTAACCCATAATGGAAAGCGTCCACCACTTTTTTTCCAGGGATATGCTGGTTTTGGGATTCATATTGAACCACTTTAATCCACTTATGCTTTGCTGCGTGTGCTGAGGCAATCTCAAAAGTGTTGTCGGAAGAATTGTCGTCTACAATGATAAGTTCATCCGGCTTGTGATGTTGACCAACGAAGGAATTCAAACAGTCTTTGAGAAAGACCTCCTCGTTGTGTGCCGGGATGATAATGCTAATGCGCATGCACTAAAATTCCAAAAAACAATTCAGAATTCCCAATCATAGGTCCCGTTCGGCATAAACAATATAATATCTTGGGGTAAATAGTCTTAGCAAAGGCCTAAATCCAATCTTTTTAGTGGGGTTGGTCCATTTGGCTGAGTCCTTGATATGCCAGCCTGCTTTCTCCAATACCCAATCAAACTGCCAATCCTCAAACTCGTGATAGTGCCTGTCCCAGGGGTCTGTCTTACTTCGGTAGGCAGCGGAGAACCAGAGTCGCATTGGGATGCTGGCCACTAATTTTTTGGCCTTAACCTCCTTTAATACATTAAAAGGGGCAACCAAGTGTTCAAAAATCTCAAAGGCTGTAATTACTTCTGCTTCGGAATTAACCACCGCCGAAAAATCTATGTCCAAATCCTCTCCTTTGGTGTTTGTGACCTGATACCCATTTGATTTCATGATATTGGAAAACGGATTCTCCACCCCCAAATCGAGAATAGCCTCATCAGTGGCTATATGTTTTTGGAGAAAGTCCAAAGTATGCCGGTAACGTTTGTTGGGAAAGTTGTTTTCGTACATCGACCAAAATTCAGCAAAACAAATAACAAATCCTAAATTTTATGGATTGATGGGCACTAACAAATTTCGGAGGGTTTCAGTAGACTTATACTATACCCTGTAGGTAATTGCATTGATGTTCATGCCAGCTCCAACGCTAGCGAACATCACCACATCTCCTTTTTGAACCTCGTGGTCTTCCAATTCCCCTTTTCGAACCAAATCGTACAATGTTGGAATCGTTGCCACGGAACTGTTGCCCAATTTATGGATGCTCATGGGCATAATGCCTTGAGGTGCTTCTTTTTTATAAAGTCTGTAGAGTCTCTTTATAATGGCTTCATCCATTTTTTCATTCGCCTGATGAATGAATATTTTTTTTACGTCATCAATTGAGGCTCTGCTCTTGTCTAAACAATCCTTCATGGCTTGTGGTACATGGGTGCATGCAAATTCATAGATTTTACGGCCGTGCATTTTAATATACCGGGTATCCGAGCATCCGTTCTCATCATAGGTCTTGTCAAAAAAGAGATAATAGGCCTCTCCATTGGCGTAGGTGGCACTGGCATGACCCAAGATTTCTCCTGAATCGGAATTCGATTCAATAATCGCAGCCCCTGCACCATCGGAATAGATCATACTGTCCCGGTCGTGTTTATCTACAACTCGCGATAGGGTCTCGCCACCAATGACCAAACATTTCTTGGCCATTCCACTTTGAATAAAGGCTTTGGCCTGTATCATTCCCTCTACCCAGCCGGGGCAGCCAAAAATCATATCATAGGCCACGCAATTTGGGTTTTTTATTTTAAGAAGATGTTTCACCCTTGTTGCCAAACTAGGTAGGGTGTCAACTTGGATTTTACCAGGTGTTAGGTCACCAAAATTGTGCGCAAAGATGATGTAATCCAGTTCTTCCTTGTCAATACCTGCGTCTGCTATTGCTTTTTCAGAAGCCAAGTAGCCCAAATCGGAGGTATTGAGCTCCGGTTGGGCATATCTCCGTTCAGAAATGCCCGTAATGGCCTTAAACTTTTCGATGATAACAGTGTTCTCGTGGGCGAAATCTTTTCCGTCTGTATCAAGAAAGTTGTGGGATAAGAAATCCTCATTTTTTGTGGTTACAGTTGGAATGTAACTTCCTGTCCCAGTGATTCCAATTTTCATGTTGAGGTTTTGATAGTATGAAGTTAAGCCATTAAAGGCTCACTGTTATGCATGCATAACAAATGATATGATGCCCAACAGCTGCTTCTAGGTTAATATGATAAGAAAAAGCCTTGGAATCCGTAAGAAACCAAGGCTTTTTACTTGTAAATATAAGGTTGGACCTATACTTCCGCATAGGCTTCAATTGGTGTGCAGGTGCAAATCAAATTACGATCCCCAAAGGCCTCATCTGTTCGCCTAATAGAGGGCCAAAATTTGTTTTCAGCCACGTAGGGCAGAGGGAAGGCGGCTTTTTGGCGACTGTACGGATACTCCCAATGATCACTGGTTATCATCGCCAGGGTATGGGGTGCATTTTTCAATACATTATTTGGTTCATTTGCGCTGGCTTCATCAATTTCTTCGCGTATTGAAGTCATGGCCTCACAGAACCGATCGAGCTCGGCAAGACTTTCACTTTCCGTAGGTTCTATCATTATCGTCCCCGCTACGGGAAAGGAAACCGTTGGTGCGTGGAATCCATAATCCATAAGTCGCTTGGCAATATCTGTTACTTCAACACCGTGCGCCTTAAAAGGCCTGCAGTCTATGATCATCTCATGGGCTGCCCTACCTCTTTCGCCAGTATATAGCACGTCAAACTTCCCTTTTAATCGGTCCTTGATGTAATTGGCGTTCAAAATGGCGATTTTGGTGGCTTCGGTAAGTCCTTCGGTTCCCAACATTTTGATGTAACCATAAGAAATAAGGCATGCCAATGCACTTCCCCAAGGAGCTGCCGAGATGGCCGTAATGGCCTGGTCCCCACCAGTGGCTACTACGGGATTGGTGGGCAAAAAGGGCTTAAGCTGTTCGGCTACACATATTGGTCCTACCCCTGGCCCGCCACCACCATGTGGAATGGCAAACGTTTTGTGCAAGTTTAGATGACATACATCGGCACCAATGGTAGCGGGGTTTGTTAGTCCCACCTGCGCATTCATATTTGCCCCGTCCATATATACCTGGCCTCCATTTTCGTGAATCAGTTGGGTGATTTTTTTAATTGAGGATTCAAATACCCCGTGGGTTGAAGGGTAGGTGACCATCAATGCCGCCAGATTATCTGAATGCAACTGTACTTTTTCCTCTAGATCGGTAACATCAATATTCCCATGTTCATCGGTTTTGGTGACCACAACTTTCATTCCGGCCATTACAGCAGAGGCAGGGTTGGTGCCATGTGCGGAAGCAGGAATAATACAGATATTTCTGTGGTTTTCCCCGCGGGACTCATGGTAAGCCTTTATGGTCATAAGTCCAGCATATTCACCTTGTGCGCCCGAATTGGGTTGCAGGGAAGTTGCCGCAAAACCTGTAATCACATTAAGCTGGGATTCCAATTCCTTGAGCATTTCCTGATATCCTTGAGCTTGATCCAATGGGACAAAGGGGTGAATATTACCCCATTTGGCCCAACTGAGCGGAAGCATTTCCGAGGCTGCATTTAATTTCATAGTGCAACTTCCCAAGGAAATCATGGAATGGTTTAAGGCCAAGTCCTTGCGCTCCAACTTTTTGATATAACGCATCAATTCTGTTTCCGAATGGTAGGAATTGAATACTTCATGCTCCATAAATGGAGTTTGTCGCTGAAGGGAAGCGGGAAGAATTTGATGTACTTGTTTTTCAAAAGGCGAAGATGGTTTTTTCCCTTGACTTTCTAGGAAACAACCAACCAGCTGCTTGAGGTCATCCTTTGAAAAGGCCTCATTGATTGAAACAGAAACCGCTTCGCCATCAATATAATTAAGATTGATTCCGTGAGCTTCGGTGACTTCCTTCAGCATCTTAACATCCTTGACCTTGATTTTCAAGGTATCAAAATATACAGTATTGAGCTGCTCAAATCCAGCCTCTGCTAGAAAGTCTGAAAGCATTATAGCATGGTTATGGACCTTATTGGCAATATATTTAAGCCCTTCAGGGCCATGATATACCGCATACATTCCTGCCATAACGGCCAGCAGTACCTGAGCTGTACAAATATTTGATGTGGCCTTATCCCGTTTTATATGTTGTTCCCGTGTTTGCAGCGCCATTCGTAGGCCTGGGTTCCCATCAGTGTCTTTGGTCACCCCAATGATTCTTCCAGGGATGCTTCTTTTGTATTCCTCTTTGGTGGCAAAAAAACCGGCATGGGGCCCGCCATATCCGAGGGGGATTCCAAATCTTTGGGTGGTGCCAACTACCACATCAACCCCCCATTCCCCTGGGGCAGTTAGCATAACCAAGCTCAGAATATCCGCAGCTACAGCAACTTTGATATCATTAGCTTTGGCTTTTTGTACGAATTCAGCATAATCGTTTACCAGGCCATGCTTTCCTGGATATTGTAGGAGTGCTCCGTAAAAATCGACCCCATGTTCAAAGGTTTCGTGGTTGCCCACGACCAATTCTATACCAATGGGATTGGATCTGGTCTGAAGTAAACTCAGGGTCTGTGGTAGTACTTCTTCGGAGACAAAGAACTTGACCACGCCCTCTTTTTTTTGTTGTCTAGACCTAACATCGTATAACATGGTCATGGCCTCAGCGGCAGCAGTGCTTTCGTCTAAGAGCGAGGCGTTGGCCAATTCCATGCCGGTGAGATCGCTTACCATGGTCTGGAAGTTTAGTAAGGCCTCCAACCTTCCTTGGGCAATTTCCGCTTGGTAGGGTGTATAGGCCGTATACCAACCAGGATTTTCCAAGATATTTCGTTTGATTACAGATGGGGTAAGACTTTCATGGTACCCCAAACCAATATAGCTTTTAAAAACCTTGTTTTTATCCGCAAGTTCCTGGACATGCGTCAAAAATTCGTGTTCGCTTATGCCTTGGGGTAGGTCCAGCGGTTCCTTCAGCCTGATGTCATCCGGAATGGTTTCATGAATCAATTGTTCCATGTTGTCAACACTAATGGTTTCAAACATGGGTTTTAGGTCTTTTTGGGTAATCCCAATATGCCTTGAGGCAAACACGTCTGTATTCATTTTCAATTCAATAAAGTGCACAAAATTAGGGATAAATTCGTTGAAAACAGCAGCTTTTGATAAGCTCCAAATCCAAGTTGTTAACCACCCATTAACGTTTGCGTAAAAAGTGGGAACTTTGTTCAATGCGATTCCTGAAATTGATTTTTAATTTTTACCTCAATGCCAGTATTCATGTGGCTTTAGCAGTGGTGTCGCTTTTGGTGGTATCCTGTCAAACTTTGAACATTCCCATAAATTACAGTTTATTGGGAGTTG
>JBCCUY010000229.1:0-5965 GCA_039196145.1 Bacteroidota bacterium | reverse complement strand
TGGATATCCTTTCTTGGCTGGAAAGCCATTTGCATGGAAAACCGGTAGGGCAGATTATTCGGGAAAAGGCACTGGCGGTAACCCGTTAAAGACATGCTTTCCAAACGGGGCCTTCCGGAGGGGGTGCCTCAAATAGGATGTTTTCTTTTTTTACCGGATGTTCAAACTCGAGTCTTCTCGCGTGGAGATGAATTCCACCGTTGGCGTTGCTTCTAGCCGCGCCGTATTTCAAATCCCCTTTGATGAAAGATCCCATAGCTGCCAACTGGGCACGAATCTGGTGATGCCTCCCTGTTTTTAAATCGATTTCTAATAGGACATAAGAATTTAGGGTTTTGATTGGCCTATAGTTCAAAATGGCCTTCTTGCTGTTAGGGACTTCTTTTTTATGGGCGTAGGATTTATTCTGTTTGGGATTTCGCACAAGCCAGTGTACAAGTTCCCCATCTTCCTTTTCTGGTGATTTGTTCACCACGGCCCAATAGGTTTTTTTGGTTTTGCCTTCAGAAAATAATTTATTTAGGCGGGGCAGGGCCTTGGATGTTTTGGAAAAAACCACAATTCCCGAAGTTGGCCTATCAAGTCGATGCACCACACCCAAATAAACATTGCCAGGTTTGTTGTGTTTCTTTTTGAGGTAGTCTTTTACCACATCGCTCAGAGGGATATCTCCAGTTTTATCCCCCTGAACAATGTCACCTGGTCTTTTGTTGACAACGATTAGGTGGTTGTCCTCAAAGAGAACCATGAGATTTGAAAAATTGGACCTTTCTGCCAATTGATAATTATTAATTGAAACCTAACAATTAGTATTGCTCGTTTTCATTAGGAAAATCCCGTTGTTTCACATCGTCCACGTACTGCGAAATGGCATTGCCCATTTCCTCGTATAGATTCATGTATCTTCTTAGAAATCTGGGGTTGAATTCATGGGTCATTCCCAAAAGGTCATGGACGACAAGTACCTGGCCATCTACGCCATTACCGGCTCCAATGCCAATGATGGGAATGGAAACACTCTCGGCCACTTCCTGGGCCAATTTGGCCGGAATTTTTTCCAGGACAATCCCAAAACAACCAATTTCTTCCAAAAGTTTAGCATCTTCCTTCAGTTTTTTGGCTTCTTGTTCCTCCTTTGCTCGCACGGTATAGGTGCCAAATTTGTATATGGACTGCGGTGTTAACCCAAGATGTCCCATAACTGGAATTCCAGCCTCTAGGATTCGACTTATCGAGGTTTTTATCTCGGCCCCACCTTCCACCTTTACGGCATGGGCCCCACTTTCCTTCATAATTCTTATGGCTGAACGCAAAGCTTCCTTGGAATCACCTTGATAACTTCCAAAAGGAATATCTACCACGACCAAAGCTCTTTTTGCAGCACGCACCACAGAACTGGCATGGTAAATCATTTGGTCTAAAGTAATGGGCAGCGTAGTCTCATGACCGGCTATGACGTTACTCGCGGAGTCTCCGACAAGAATTACGTCTACGCTGGCGGCATCCACAATTTTGGCCATGGAATAGTCATAGGAGGTAAGCATGGATATCTTTTCTCCGGTTTGCTTCATTTCTATCAAAGACTTTACCGTTACCCTTTTGTATTCTTTTTTCGCAACTGACATTAGGTTTGTTTTAATAGCTAAATGTAAGCAGATTTGTTTAAATTGAAACGCAATCAAAAAACTTGAAAAATGAGAACGCTTTCTATTTTAACACTTGCCCTATGTCTGGTTTTTACGGTAAATGCCCAAGGGCCAGACCCTTCCACCTATGATGAGCAACAAGCTGTCAAGAAGGTTGTGGAAACCTTTTTTGATGGATTTCATAAACAGGATTCCAGCATTATCAATAGTACAGTGGCAAAGGAGATGGTTTTACAGACCACAGGAAGGGATAAGGAGGGAAAAACAAGGTTCCGAACGGAGGAATATGCCAATTTTATCAACTCTATTACCAGTATTCCGGACAGCGTTCAATTTGAGGAAAAATTGACCTCTTTTTCAATCCAAGTAGACCGCACCATGGCCAACGCGTGGGTGGGATATGAATTTTGGCTGAACAATAAGTTTAGTCATTGTGGAATCAACTCATTCCAGCTCATCAATTTTGATGGGGAATGGAAAATCATTTACCTCATAGATACCAGAGGGCGATCGGGTTGCCTAGAAGAGTAGTGTTTTTAGGATCGTTGCGAATTAATTCAGCCCATGGATCAATGATTTAATGTCTTCGATTAATCGTTGTATTTCGTCTGAATCCGTTCCATTGTAGACTCCTCGTATCTGTTTTTTCTTGTCGACCAGCACAAAGTTTGGCGTATGGATAAAATCCTGTAATCCACCATCGCCATAATCCAAGGTTGCAAAAAAACTCCCACGGGCCAAATCATAAATGTGTTTTTTGTCTCCCGTAGTAATGTTCCATTTAGAATCCAGAACCCCATTTCTTCTGGCATACTTCTTTAGAACGGGGACACTGTCCATTTCCGGTGTTACGGACATGGACAATAGCATAACATCATCGTGATTGATAAATTCTTTTTGCAACTTTCCCATATTGTTGGACATAATGGGACAGATGCTGGGACAACGGGTAAAAAAGAAATCGGTAACATATATCTTGTTGTCGTAGGTGGATTGCGTTATCAACTCCCCATTCTGGTTGGTAAGTTTAAAGTCGGATACTGTATGATGGGAAGTTACCAGTTGCACTTCAGTATCCACTAAATCTGGATGAAAATCTTTTGGGCCATATACCGGTAGTTCGTGTTTTTGATTGGGAAATAGGTATGCCACCATCAAAGCACCAATGATTAAAATGAATAGAGGTAATTTGAAGGCCTTCAACTTGTTGGGTGCTTGCATAAGCCGTTTTTACAACACGGAATTTTCAATTTGGATATCTGAATGTTCCCAAGCCTTGTCAAATTCTTGTTTGATAATCGAGGCCTCATCCATTTTACCTTGGGCCTTTAAACTTTTGTACAAACCCATCAATGACCATCCGTTTTGTCTTAGTACATCCAAATCAGCCCGATACACAGCTTCCGCTTCTTTGAATTTTTCGGCCTGCATCAGCACGGCGCCAAGGTTTTGCCGTGTAGGGATGTGCCAGGCAGCGGGTTCCGTATAGGTAAGCCCATCTTCGTATTTAACCGCTTCTTTCAAATGCTCAACAGCTTTCGCGAAATCACCGTTTAAAGCGGCCAATTCTCCCGCAACGACCTCGTAAGCAATGTTGGCAGAGTTAATAGATGGGTTCTGGGCGGTGGCGATTAAAGTCTCCATGTCTGGGTCATTTTTTAAGGCACCAAGGGCTTCCAACTCCTCTTGGGCTTCTTGGGCATTGCCCTTGCGAATGAATGCCATACCCCGAGCATAATGACGAATGAGATTCAGATGTTTTATGTCAGGGTTTGGGGCGGGAATAGTTAATATCTCATTCCATTTGCCAAATCGAGTGTAGGCGAGCATGGGAGTTGAGGCAAAATCCTGAAGGAATGGCATAGTAACCAATTCTCCAACAGGCACTTTTTCGGCTGTTTTTTTTGCGGCATCGATGGCAATACGACTGTCCCCCAATAAGCTTGCGGCAGACCATAAAAAATGAATGTTGTGGGGATAATACCCTAACGGATATAACCCTTGGGAGTAACATTGGGAAATATAATCCTCGTCGGCCATAATCGCTGCTTGATTGGCCTCAACGGCATCGAGATACCTTCCTACCCGAATGTAGATATGTGAGGGCATATGAACCAAGTGTCCGGCTGCTGGCATCAGTTGCCCCAACTTGTCAGCGCTGGCCACCCCTAAATCAGGTTTTGGTAACTCTACCATGTGGATGTAATAATGATGTGCCCCTGGATTATTGGGGTTGAGTTCCATGGCTTTTTCCAAGGCAGCCTTGGCTTCTGGAATATTGGGCGAAGGTTCACCTTCCTCATCCCAATAGTTCCAAGGTACCGTGTTCATAACCGAAGCGGCATATAGCACCTGAATTTCCGCATCCTCAGGGAATTGTTTTACCACCTTGGCCATGGCCTCCATATAGGCTAGGTTTAATTCGGCTACATCCTTGTCCAAATCGGCACTGTACCTAGCTGTTAGAGCCTCAATGAGCGCTTTTTCTTTACCCGTCGCATTTTTGGATAGACGCAGGGCTTCGGCCAAGGCTTCATTGGTTTTTATTTTTCGGTCTTCCGGAGGAAGAGGGTCGTTAATGTTTGGGCCCAGGGCATAAGCTTGACCCCAAAAGGTCATAGCAGCAGTTGGGTCCAATCGCGACGCTTCCATGAAAGATCTATGGGCCTCAGCGTGATTAAAAGCATAGGTGAGTCTCAAACCTTGATTAAAAAAGGTCTGGGCCATTTCATTATCTGTGCTAATGGTATACCGGAGTTCCCCTAGATTCTCGAAAAGTGGGGCAATTTGCTGCGTACTGTCGGGAACTTCTAACAGGTATTGGGTTGGTGTGCATTTGATAAAACTAAAAGATGCGTTTTGGTAGTTGGTCACGGGTTGTTTTCCCCTACTTTTGGTTAAAAAATGAACGGCTGCTACCATTCCCAATAACACAAGAGCTAGGCTTAGTTTTGTTTTCATAGTGTTCAGGTTGTTTGTTTTTGTAAGCTATATCAAGCTGATTTTTAAAATCTATCAAATGGATATTTCTGATGGATGCGCTTTAAAAGGGGGAAGTCGGTCCAAATGCATTCCAATTCTAACTGGAGAACTATTTGGGCTGCGCCATCGTTTACAAGGTAGTCAAAGTTTTATAATCTTGTTTTAAGAATTGTTTAAATAGTTAATTATGAGACGTTTCCGGAACGTTTTAATACTTTTTTGGTATATCATGTTACTTATCATCTTAATTTTTACCACGTGGTTTGCGCCTTCTTTCTTTCAAGGCTTTCTTCTTTAAAAAGTTAAACGAGGTGGCAAGCGTATGTGCCCTTAAGCCGTTAGATCTTGAATAATAGAAGTATTGAACCGAAAAACTATTCAAGCCTTTGTTCTTGCGAACGGCAGGCCAATGACGCCACCCTATACCGATAGTGAGGGAATTGATTGACGACAAGTCATAATCGGAAGTATAATACATCTCATTGGGATTATGCTCCCCTTTGGCAGCGAAATATTTAGAGCCCTGTTGGGCATAATACCGAGCGCTTGGCAACAAAGTCCATTTGGGACTCAGTTTTATGGCGGTTTCATGGTCTAGAGTGAGCCCTAAAATCCCGAAATCATCAGTGTATCCCGCAATTTTGTTGCGCAATATCACTCCGCCAGAGGTAAAGGTGTTCCATTTTAAGGAAATGGCCAATTTCTGCCGTTGATCGGGAAGTTGTTCCACGGCGCGGGTGTCATCCGTAAAAAAAATTCGATGGAAAGGTGTGGCCAACAACCCTTTTTGCAAACTTAGCGCAGCAAATATGCCAATAGAATTCCTTTGATCCAAAACCTGCGTAAAGCCCAGGTTTAAATTGTAAGAATCCCGTTTGTACTCATCATACCAATCTTGAAAGCGGAGTTCGACGGGGTAAATCAGGAACTGTGGTTCGGATAGGAACCCATCATCCAACCTTCCCCATCTAAGGTCATCATTGAAAACTTGCAATTCGGCGGAATAGGTTTGCATGTCGCTCTTCGAAGTTTTTGTCCAACCGAGATATTTGCCGAAGGAGAAGTAATCAGACTCTACGGAACCACTAAGCCCTAAGCTTAAACTACTTTTACTTTTTTCAAAATAGCGGGTATAACCTAGACTAGTATAGCTTCTTGCATCAAGTCGGGATGCAGAGGATTGGACTCGGTCGATGTTATCCGTGGAGGCCGAGGAAATAATATCTGCGCCCAATTGAAAGTTAATCCCGTTTTTACCAAAAGTCTTCTTAAGTCCAAAAGAAGGCCCATAGACGATCAACCGCTCCGTGCCTTCCCCTCCGGTAACCGCGGAATTG
>JBCCUY010000228.1:0-5969 GCA_039196145.1 Bacteroidota bacterium | reverse complement strand
CTTTAGAAAAAGGGCCCTGTTGGATTTTCAGCGGTTGCCCATGCTTCCCCTGGAAGCCAAAGAAAAAATAGAGGCCATACGGTTTCTGGAATATGGAAAAAAAATAAAAATGGTGGAAACCCACGTGACCGGCATTGAAATTGATACCCCCGAAGACCTAGAACGCGCCAAAAAAGCATGGATATAGATTACAAGGACATAAAAGTTATTGGTTTTGATGCAGATGATACCCTTTGGGTCAATGAGACCTATTTTAGGGAGACCGAGGAACGTTTTGCTGAACTTCTGGAAGGTTATGAGACCAAAAACAAGGTGGACCAAGAGCTTTTCAAAATGGAAATGCAAAACCTAGAGACTTATGGATACGGTATAAAGGGATTTGTTCTTTCCATGATAGAATCTGCATTGGACCTTTCCAACAACAAAATCCCACAAGAAACCATTCTGGAGATTATTGCCCTTGGAAAAAAAATGATTTCGCATCCCGTGGAACTTTTGGATGGGGTGGAAGAAGTACTCTCCAAATTGGAAAATAAATACCGTTTGATCGTGTTGACCAAAGGCGACCTGTTGGATCAGGAACGAAAATTAGAGAAATCGGGCATTTCCAAGTATTTCCATCATGTGGAGGTGCTCAGTGACAAAAAGGAGAGCAATTACCGGAATTTGTTGGAACATTTGGAAATTGACGTGGATGAGTTTCTAATGATTGGAAATTCCTTGAAATCCGATGTGTTGCCCATCCTAAATATTGGAGCTAAGGCAATTCATGTTCCGTTTCACACTACCTGGGTACACGAAATGGTCAGTGAGGAAGAAGAACGGGTGAACAACCATCTAAAACTGGGCAGCCTAAAGGATGTTCTAAAGTATTTGGACAACTAATGAATTCAGAATTCAATTTGGAGAAAAAAGAAACCATATCGAGCAAAAGCACCACGTACCGTAATTTCCCTATGGTTCCCAGGGTTATTTTTGGAAGGAACAGTTTCTCGCAGCTTGGTGAAATTTTGTTGGCCAAACGAAAGAGCATGGATGCCCCTTTCATTTTTTTGGTGGATGACTTTTTTGAAGGAAAAAGATTGACCCATAAGATTCCGTTGATGTTCAATGACGAGCTGATTTTTATTTCCGCGGATGAAGAACCCAAGACCCAGCAAGTAGATGCCCTTGTGCAACGCATAAGACAAAACTATGAAGAGCTTCCTTCTGGCATTATCGGCATTGGGGGTGGTACACTCTTGGATTTGGCCAAGGCCGTTTCCATTCTGTTGAACAACAAAGGACAGGCCAAGGATTATCAAGGTTGGGACTTGGTTCACAAACCATCCATATACCATGTGGGTATCCCTACCATTAGCGGGACTGGAGCAGAGGTTTCGAGGACCACCGTATTGTTGGGGCCGGAGAAAAAATTGGGCATCAATTCAGATTTTACACCTTTCGACCAAGTACTACTGGACCCCGATTTGACCGTTACGGTGCCAAAAGAACAGTGGTTTTACACGGGAATGGACTGTTTTATTCATTGTATAGAGTCACTCAATGGAACTTATCTAAATGCTTTTAGCCAGAGTTATGGCGAAAAGGCCCTTGAACTCTGTGAAGAAGTCTTTTTAGGTGATTTGCCGGAAGAAGAATCTAGGGATAAACTTATGATGGCCTCATGGCACGGAGGAATGAGCATTGCTTATTCCCAGGTTGGGATAGCCCATGCAATGAGCTATGGACTGGGCTATCTGCTAGGGATAAAGCATGGTATTGGAAATTGTTTGGTTTTTCAACATCTGGGCGAGTTTTACCCCGAAGGAGTAGCTCTTTTTAAACGAATGCTGGAAAAACACACTATACAAATACCAAAAGGGATTTGTGCCAACCTTGCCCAAAGTGATTTTGATACTATGGTTAGGGTCTCCTTAGGAATGGAAGCGCTATGGGAGAATGCCCTAGGAAAGGATTGGAGAAAGATAATGACCCCTGAAAGACTGCAAGAGATCTACGGAAGAATCTAATTCGCTTCTTCATCTTCGTGCCTTTATAATTTTATCAATAGTATGCACCAACTGGCCAAGTTTCTATATTTTAAAGTTTTTCGATGGAAGCTTATAGGCGAATTTCCGGATGTGGACAAGTGTGTAGTGGCTGTAGTGCCCCATACCCATTGGTTGGATTTCTTTTTGGGATTATTGATACGGAAAGTGCTGAATAAGGAAATCAACTATATCGGGAAAAAGAGTCTTTTTAAGCCCCCTTTCGGATGGTTCTTTAGATGGACCGGTGGTGCGCCCATAGACCGAAGCAAGAACTCCAACACCGTTGATAGTGTTGCAGAAATATTTAGGGAAAGGAAGGTATTCCGGTTTGCATTGGCACCTGAGGGAACCCGAAAAAAAGTTGCCGCCCTAAAGACAGGTTTTTATCACATCGCCAAAAAGGCCGAAGTACCCATTGTATTGGTCGCTTTCGACTTTGGTCAAAAAGAGATTAAAATTTCAGAACCCTTTATCCCATCAGACGATATTCAAAAAGATTTTCGCGAGATACGGGCTTTCTTTAAAGGGGTAAAGGGAAAGGTCCCGGAATATAGCTACTAAGTCTTGTTGAGTGGTTTGGCCTTAGGTTTCTCCACTTTCTTTTTGTTACCCGGAAAAACCAAATTGGTGCTGGAATAAGAACTTCCAAAGGTCAGGGCAGCTGCGTATACCTGTTGAATGGCATCCACAACCTGGGCATCTGAAAGTTGTTGGAGCGGATGTGTATAGACGGACCAGATAATTTCATCACTCAGGGCATATTTTACGTCCAAAGCGGAATGGAAATTAGCAACCAGGGCATTTAGGATTTCGTCCTCGCCAATCTCATCAAGTTTCACCACAGGGGCAATTATTCGCATCCGATTTGCATTTTCATCAAAAACACAAATAAGCATGGCATCATTTAGAACAAAGTGGTAGGAATTGCCAGCTACCCTTACCGTATCGGCTTCCTGTTCAATAATTTCGTAAAGTTTCTCCGGAGTCATTTCCTGGGCAGCAAGACCTATGGAAAAGCTTGCAGCTAAAAAGAATAAAAGGCGGCGCATAATCTTTGGTTTATGGATTGGTCGGGAAATAGCATCCCGCTTTACAGCACCATTTGGTGAATTGCCTACTCCTTCATGGTGTGGTAGACGTTCTGAACATCATCAAAAATTACTTATGTATTTGATAATCAAATGTATATATGTCACTAAATTTTTATTTGTTCGATATTTGTTCGATAATAGTCTTATATTTAAGAATTGGCAGCAGCTTACTAAGGATATTCAAAATTTCAAATAAACCTGAGCGCAATGGGTCCAATAGGCCACCTACTGCTATTTCTTATTGTTTATAAGTGTAAGTTATTCAATATTTTGTACGAACTGCTTGTTGTTTACGCTTTCATTGAAAATAAAAGTATAAATAAACCTTCGATAAGGCAATAGTTATAAGTGGCCTTTTAATTAAATATTCTATGGGAAAGAACCACAGAGAAAAGCTATAAATCCCAGGCTATGCCTTGGTTACCGGTAATGAGTGGTTTGACTATAAGGCCAGTTTAGTGATACAACTCAAAATTTTCAGGAGTATGACTTCCAAATAAGAGAATTTAAACTTCTCAGATGATCAAAATATTCTATACTATCTCTTTGTTTTCCGTGAGGCAGAAGTAATGAATAAGCGTAATTCCAACTCAGTTTATGGAAAACCCAAGGATAACTCATTAGTCGGAAGCTTATTCAAAGAGTTGACCCAACTCTTTCTGTGAATATTTTTTCTGATAATGGTCTCTATTATCATTGAAGGCCTTTCACAAAAGAAACACTGTTCTGTACCTGTATTACCTTATTTATCCTTTAAAGTTTTAATGTATGGTTTCAACTTTTAAGGGATTATTAATTTTTTTTGAAAAGAGGTTTAAATAATTTTCCCATTCGGCTTTACTGTTAAATTGGCCACTTTCTTTCCAGGTAAAACCAGCAAAATACACTACTTGGTTATCCTTAACTTTTAAATGCACGTATGCATTACTTAGGTCTTTTGTTTCAACATCGTATATTTCGGAACCCGCAAAAGTATTGTTATCTGTTAAAATAGCGGTTCCAAGTTCAGAATCGGCATGTGGTTGCCAATAACTTACCCAACCGCTTTCAGCATTGGTGTTTACTTTTCCATCTTTTTCATGTAATGTTAAACCTGCAGAAATTTTGTCACTTCCTTCTAAAGAAATTTCGAACCTTGAAAGATTGCTTCCCTTGTCAAGACTAACCAAGATAGATTCCTTAATAAGTTTGCCAGATACATTCCAGTCAGCATAGTTTAAGTAAAAACTGGTTCTTATAGGTCCAGAAGTAATGGTCCGATAATCGATATAATTCTTTGAAAAAGAATAACCACTACCAGATTTTATTGCAATCCCACCGACACCTCGACTAATACCCACGTGAAAATTATCTAAACCTTCGCCAGTATCTTCATGGTAAGTGCCTTCAGTTTCAAGTTCTTTTTTATACCATTTGTTAATGATTGGATAATCCACTCTTTTTAACCATGCATCTACACCACTGGACAAGGTACCTCCAGGTATAGAATCTTCAACCATTTTTTGTGCGGTTGGGCCAAATACTCTAAAAGCTACTTTATTATTTTCCCAGGTATAATCATCAGTACGTTCTGGCACAAATCTAGAATAGCATAATACCTCTGCTTTTGGTTGTTCGGCCTCGGTAATGAATACTATCTGGTACGCTTTTTTATCGTTTCCTTTTAATTCAGGTTGAAATAAAATCTTATCAGCTAACCCATCATTGTCAACATCAACAGTTTGTGTAACCTCTAATTGGCTGGTTTGGCTATCACGAATACCAATATTGGTTAAAGTTTCAACACCTAAAAATTCTTTGGTTAACTCAATAGTTTCAAATGAACGGTCAACGTCTAAAGTGTTTTCCACGGTAATAATGGGCAGTTCTTTTTCGCTTGAACAGGATACTATTACCAAAGCAACAAGCAGTTTTATCGCTATATTTTTCATATTATTCTTCGTTTGAAGGTTTACCAATAGTAGCAAGAATACCTCCATCAACATAAACCACATGACCATTAACAAAATCACTGGCTTTTGAGCTTAAAAAGATAGCTGCTCCTTGTAAATCTTCAGGTTTACCCCAACGTGCTGCTGGTGTTCTATTGATGATGAACTCGTTAAACGGATGCCCATCAACCCTAATGGGTGCTGTTTGACTAGTAGCAAAGTAACCTGGACCAATACCGTTAGTCTGAATGTTAAAACGGGCCCATTCCGTAGCCATACTGCGGGTTAACATCTTTAATCCACCCTTTGCAGCTGCATAGGCACTTACCGAAGTTCTTCCAAGTTCGCTCATCATTGAGCAAATGTTGATTATTTTTCCACCACCACGCTCTATCATGCCTTTTGCAACATATTTTGAAACAATAAAAGGTCCGACTAAATCTACTTTTATCACTGATTCGAAATCTTTTGTTTCCATTTCAACTATTGGTGTTCTTTTGATAATGCCAGCATTGTTCACCAAAATATCAATCGGTCCTATTTCTGCTTCAATCTTTGCAATGGCTTGTTCAACTTCAGAATCGTTGGTTACATCGAATACGTAACCGTTTGCTGTTAAGCCATTGGCTTTATATTCTTCTATAGCCGCATCAAGAGTTTCTCGAACATGATTATTTATTACGAGTTTAGCACCTGCTTTTCCTAGTCCTTTTGCCATTGCCATGCCAAGACCGTGAACACCACCAGTTACTAAAGCTACTTTTCCTGTTAAATCAAATAAGTTAATTGACATTAATTTTAGTTTTTTGTTATCTTAATTGGTTTATTGTACAATGATCCATATCTCCATAGTCTAAGTTTTCCCCAGCCATTCCCCAAATAAAGGAGTAGTTACTAGTGCCGGAACCTGAATG
>JBCCUY010000227.1:0-5986 GCA_039196145.1 Bacteroidota bacterium | reverse complement strand
ATTCAGAACGGATGTTAAATTCAGCTACCTTTTGATTTTTATAATGTCCAAACTGAAGAATTAATGGATTATCCAAGGTGAAGTGTTGCAATTCTTCTTGTGAAACATATATTTTTAAGCGACCATGGGTTGTGTCTTCCATTTGGAATAGATAGGTGCCTTCAGAATTTATATCTAACTCGATTTCTTGAACCTCGTTATACGGAATGGCACTTAGTTGGCGGAAAATTCCATTTCCTTGGACTACGGTCAAATCTCCTGTACCGGAAGTGCTGGTATTGGTTACAACCTGAATGGGCAATGATTGCAGGGTTTCAACTGGGTCGGCCACACCCTCTTCTTCGCAAGAAAGAAGTATGATGCAAACGATGAATGATATTAAGGTTCTGAAGAATCTGGTGGGGAATGGCATAGGTTGGTTTTGGTTACTCAATAACGCTGGAATACCAAGAATAGTGCCATTAAATTGGAGTTATTTTTTTGGAATATCGTGCATCCTTTATTTTTAGGTTAAACGAATATTCCTTCACAGAATAGGATATTTCTCAACATTAAAGGTCTTCAATATCCTTTTTACCAAAACGTGGCGCTTTTACTCTGTGTATAAGCCCTTTCACAACAATCATTTAGATTGAAGGATACATTCTATTAATTTCGCCCAAATTGGTCATGAGTTTGCTCATGGCAATGAAATAAGCATGAAAAAAGTCCTCCTATCTTCAATTTTCATTTGGATTTCCTTTTCCACGGCGCTGTTTGCCCAAGAAACCTTCCGAGATAATTTCAGCGCATCACTCTATTCCAACAATGATGGCTCACAAACCTTTTCAGGAAATTGGACGGAGATCAACGACGACGGAAGTCCAACAGGTAGCAGAATTAGGATTACAGGAAATGAATTACGATTTGAAGATATAACCCGAAACAGCCAACTGATTCAGCGTTCAGCCAACTTAGCAGGTGCAACAAGCGCTACCTTGTCCTTTGATTGGCAAACCTCCGGACTTGATGGTGGTTCCGGCGGAGAACAATTAAGTGTCCAGATGTCAAATGATGGTACCAACTATACAACCATCGGCACGTTTACTGGAACACAAAGTGGTAGTTTTAGTCAAGATATTTTGGCTTATGCATCGGCGAATTCCACAATCCGATTTATCAATGTAGGTACATGGCAATTTGGAGATTGGGAGTCCAATGAGTTTGTTTTTATCGATAACGTGCTCATCACGGCCGTTTTTGATCCCTCAATAACCATCGAGGATGTGTCCGTGGACGAGGATGCAGGTACTGTTTCCTTAACTGCTACCCATTCAGGGCCCAATACTAGTGGGACATTTTCCGTAGATTATCAGACATCCAATGGTTCGGCAACCTCAGGTACCGACTATACGGCTAGTACAGGTACCATAAATTTCAGTGGTACTTCAGGGGATACGGAACCCATCGTAATCACCATCTTGGATGACGCAACATTTGAAGCGGCAGAAGATTTTGACATATCCTTCACCAGTTCAACCGATGGGTCAGTTACTATTTCAGATACGGCGACCGTAACCATCAACGATAATGATAACGATCCTAACAACCCAAGGCCTTATGAAGAACGCGTTGCCATCAATTTGATGGGAAATTTTAAGATGTTGGGAAATACCAATCTTTTATGTACATCTGGCTGTCCTGCAAGTCCGGTATCCAATAATCCGTCGGTAGTAATGGGTTACGCCGATGTAGATAGTGATGGAGTAACCGTGAATTCCAGTAGCAGCACGCTTAATTTACCCGTAGGTTCAACCGTTTCCTGGGCAGGGCTCTACTGGGGAGGAGTTTACAACAGCAGCTATACCGGTATTACCAACCCGTCCGGTGCATTGAATATAGATCAAGTAAAGCTCATGGATCCAACTTCTGGCTCGTATTCAACTATAAACTCAGATGTCAGGAATATTGAAACAACATCTTTTGCAGGATGGAATACCTTTATGGCTTATGCGGACGTTACCGCCAATGTGCAAGCAGGTGGGAATGGAAATTATTTCGTTGCCGATATTGCTCTGGCAACCGGTAGTTCGTTCACAGGACCACATGGAGGATGGACTTTGGTAGTAATTTATTCAGACCCCGCTGATACTTCAAGAAATGTAAGTGTGTGGGATGGTTTTGATTTTTTTGGTTTTGGAGCCAACGATTCCTTCACCGTGACAGGACTTTTGACTCCTTCTATTGGTTCTTTTGAGACTCATGTAGGGTATTATGGAATGGATGGTGAGGCTAGCAGTACTGGCGACTTTGTAAGTATTGAAGGAACTTCCCTGTCCAATGCATTGAACCCTGCCACCAATATCCTTAATGGTACCATTTCCGAATTTGGGGTGGACTTAGGCACAAGGAATCCAAATTTCGGTTATAGTTGGGGTGTGGATATTGATGTTTTTGATGCTACAGGCCTTGTTGCTAACAATGCAACGGATATGGACGTAGTTCTGGGTAGTAGCCTTGAAGGGATATGGGGTGGGGTTTTTGTAACCTCAAATGAAATTGCATTTCCAACCGTGGCCACCTCTTCCTTTTCTCCGGACACTGTTTTCCAGGGATTGGAATCATCCGTAACCATCACCATAGAAAATCCATCCAACGGGGTATCCCTTTCCAACTTGGCACTTACCAACAACCTACCCACGGATATGACCATTGGTCCTACCCCTGACGCTTCCTCCTCATGTGGCGGAACAATTACAGCTGTTCCGGGTAGCAGCAGTTTTATTATTACGGGGGTAAGCCTTCCAGCAGGGACCACATGTTCGTTTACCTTTGATGTTGTGACTTCTTCTTCAGGAATCTTCACCAATACCATTACACCTTTAGACATTACAAATGACCAGAACATTCCACTGTCAGGAACGACATTTTCGAACTTAACGGTAAATCCTAGGCCTTCTACAGTCATAACAAATCGAGAAATCACTTTTAGGGTAAATCCGGATTAATGTCTTTCGCTCCTAGAACAGTTCGAATTCTACCGACTTGAGTTCATTTAAAACTCATATCCTTTTCCGTATGGACTCTTTGCCCATATTTATGTACCTTTTGATTTAATCTTTACAAGATGATTCGATTTTTTACCACGAATCGTACCAGAAACCACATGAGAGTATTAACAAAAGGAGAGTATTACGGAAGTCAAAATTCAGAAAGCTCGTTTAACGGAGTTCTGTTGTCCCAGTACACTTATCTGACGGATAGAACGGATTGGCATTACCATGAAAACCCTTATTTCATGTATGTTCTCAGTGGTAATATGAAAGACTGTAATACCAAAACAAGTACCCAGTGCCCTGCCGGAAGTCTAATGTTCAACAATTGGCAAGAACCACATTATGGCTCCAAACATTCAGATATGGCCAGTGGGTTTCATCTAGAATTTGAGAAAGACTGGCTCACAAAAAATGGAATTCTTCTAGACCTTTGGGAAGGTAGCCAGTTGATTCAAAATCCTAAATTACATTTTCTATTTGCCCATATCTATCGTGAGTTTGTGATGTCGGATAAACTTAGTCCGGTAACTGTTGAGGTTTTGTTGCTACAAGTGTGCGATGCACTAAGTCATGTAAAGCAATCAAACGCAAATGAAAACCCTGAATGGGTAGCCAACTTGAAGGAGATATTGCATTACGACACATCTGAATTAAGCCTCAACTACCTATCAAATGAGCTTAATGTCCATCCGGTACATTTATCAAGGTCGGCAAGTAAATACCTTTCTATGGGCTTGGGTGAGTACATAAGGCAACAGAAGCTAAAAAAAGCCTTGCCCCTTTTATTGGACCCTTCCTGTACTCTGACCCAAATAGCTTATCAAACTGGGTTTTCCGACCAAAGTCATTTTAACCGTGTTTTTAAGCGCTACTTTGGTACAAACCCTAAGGCCTATCGCAAAATGATGACGAAAAGCTTCTAATGTTAATTCCGTACAATTATCAATCCGGGTTACAAGCTATTTTTACCCTTCACTATGTATAATCCTATGCTCAAAAAGCTATTTATTCTGACATTATTTGGCCTAACCCTGCAATGCTGCGCCCAAGTGGAAAAAAAAGATTACGAAGGAAACTGGGTGGGTACGATCTCTGACCCACACAGCTTCAACTTTACGGTGACCCTAACTCCATTAGGAAAAAACCAGCATCAATTGGTCATCGCCAACGAAAACATCCTCGTAAACCAAAAATGTATATTGGACCGGGAAGATGAAATCCATATACATTTGGATGGTGGGGTTAGCATCAGCTTATACCCGAATAAAACTGATGACGAATTGACCGGTTTTATAAAATCTGGGCAATTTTTCTACCATGTTGTTTTAAAGTTGGACCGACAAACCAGCCAGTTTAAAGGAGAATGGTCCCCATTCATGTTCAATGATGGTCTTTTCTCACAAGAATTTGTGCTTTACGTAGAAAACATGGATGACGGAACCATGGCCGCCTACCCTATATTTGCGGACCAACGCTATAGAGGAGCCTATGCCCAAGATTTTCGCATGCAAAAAGATACCCTATCATTTAGGGATTCCAATACCGGGTTTACCTACAAGGCTCATTTTTTGGGAGAAACCATAAAATTGGAATTTTTTTTAATGGATAGGCTGGTCACTGACATTGCCCTGATTTATTCTGAAGAGGGCATTACACTTGGGAATAGCGATGCATCAAAAGATCAAAGTACTGGTACGCCAAAGGCGCTTGATGATGGCTGGAAAGTGGCAAGTATCAAGCAATTCGGAATCAATGGAAATAAGTTGACAGAACTCGTAGACAGTGTCAATTCGGGGCAATTGGTAAATATGCACAGCATTTTGATTGCAAAGAGAAACAACATAGTTTTTGAGGCATATTTTGATGCTTTCAATGCGCGAATGCCCCATACCTTGATGTCTGGTTCCAAAAGCATTTCATCTGCTATGATTGGCATTGCTATTGACGATAAAATCATTCGGGGCGTAGATGAAAAACTATATGGTTTTATTCCTGAGAAATATCAATACACCATGGACTCCTTAAAATCAAAAATTACCATAAAAGACCTATTGACCATGAGCTCTGGATTTGATGTGAACAATCTCGCGCAGGAGGATTACTATCAAAATCCGAACAATCCCAATAGTTGGCTACAAACGGTTTTGGAAGCGCCTATCGTAAAAAGCCCGGGCACATACGCGGATTACGGGTCCGCCAACCCGTTTTTGCTGGGTATCTGTCTCAACGAGCGATTGGACATACCTCTTGAGACCTATATGGATAATAAGTTATTTGCCCCTTTAGGGATAACAAATTATGTCAACTTTACAGACGATACACGACTCCTGCCCTACTTTGGAGGGGGAATGCTACTAACTTCGAGAGATATGTTAAAGTTTGGGCAACTTTATCTAAATGCCGGAATGTGGAACGGTAAACGAATTATTTCAGAAAATTGGATTAAGGAATCATTCGAGAAACATAGACGTCTACAGGATCATCCTGACAAAAACGAATATGGTTACCTATGGTGGCATGATTCGTATAATATCAACGGTGAAATCGTTGAGTCCATGGAGGCAAGAGGCGCAGGCGGCCAATTTATTTTTATAGTTCCAAAACTGGAATCCGTTGTTGTCATGACAGCAAGAAACTTCAGAAATAGGAAGGGCGATCAATCCCGTGAAATTTTTGAAAGGTTTGTTCTACCTGCTCTTTATAATTAGAAATATTCAGGACAATAGTATGCTTAACGATTCAGCCAACTTTTAAAATAAAATTAAAAGATTTGGCAACGTCCTCCATTTATTTGAACATTTCATCGAAAAAAAAAGAAGTTCTAAGAACTATGCACCACATTGCGTGAAAAAGCAAAAAGAATATACTTTTTGCATAAGAGAACTACTAACAAAGATTAACTAAAAATTTATTGGAATAATGAAAAGTTCCCCTTTTTTTCTCATTGCACT
>JBCCUY010000226.1:0-5996 GCA_039196145.1 Bacteroidota bacterium | reverse complement strand
TTTTAAAACAAAAGCTAAACAAAAATGTGTTAAATATTTGTTTTTGAATGTTAAACCCCAGTCACGATGTCAGTTTGTCATATTTAAGACTATGGTATTTTTTTTGACTTGCTGAACATGAAAAAAAAATTAAACAATGGCTACAGGCAAAATCAATGTTTCAGTAGAAAACATATTTCCCCTTATTAAAAAGTTTCTATACAGCGACCACGAAATCTTTTTGCGGGAACTTATTTCCAATGCAACGGATGCAACCCTAAAGTTAAAGCACCTTACCTCCATTGGTGAGGCCAAAGTGGAATACGGCAATCCCCAGATTGAGGTAAAAGTGGACAAGGACAACAAACAAATCCACATTTTGGACCAAGGGATTGGAATGACAGAGGATGAGGTTAAAAAATACATCAACGAGGTAGCCTTCTCCGGCGCCGAGGAGTTTTTGGACAAATACAAAGATGCTGGCAAAGATGCCGGAATTATAGGTCATTTTGGTCTTGGGTTCTACTCGGCCTTTATGGTGGCCGACAAAGTTGAGATCATCACCAAAAGTTTTAAGGATGAACCGGCAGTGCACTGGTCATGCGATGGATCTCCAGAGTTTACCCTCGCCAAAGCTAAAAAGGAAGACCGTGGTACGGAAATCATCCTGCACGTGGCCGAAGATTCGACCGAGTTTTTGGAAGATGCCAAAATCAGGGAGTTGCTGACCAAATACAACAAGTTTATGCCCATTCCCATTAAGTTTGGGATGAAAACAGAAACACTGCCCAAGCCAGAGGGCGCAAAGGAAGAAGATCCTGCTCCGACCCAAGAGGTAGACGACATCATCAACAACCCCAATCCGGCATGGACCAAACAACCTACCGATCTAAAGGATGAGGATTACAAAAGTTTTTATAGGGAACTGTATCCCATGCAATTTGAGGAGCCTTTATTCAACATTCATCTTAATGTTGATTATCCTTTCAACCTGACCGGTATTCTTTACTTTCCGAAGCTGACAAATGACCTCAACATTCAAAAAGATAGGATTCAATTATATCAAAATCAGGTATTCGTAACCGATAATGTGGAAGGAATTGTTCCCGAGTTTCTGACCATGCTTCGCGGGGTAATCGATTCACCGGACATTCCCTTAAATGTATCCCGATCGTATCTTCAAGCGGATGGTGCTGTAAAGAAGATTTCATCCTACATCACCCGGAAGGTAGCCGACAAGTTGAGTTCGCTTTTCAAAAACAACAGGGAAGATTTTGAACAAAAGTGGAACGACATCAAAGTGGTTATCGAATACGGAATGCTTTCCGAGGAAAAATTCTTTGAGAAAGCTGACAAATTTGCCCTTTACCCTACTGTAGATGGCAAGTATTTCACTTTTGAAGAGTTGGAAGCCAAAATCAAGGACAGCCAAACGGATAAAGACGACAAATTGGTGGTACTGTACGCTTCGGACAAGGAGGCCCAACATAGTTATATTGAAGCGGCGAAGGCCAAAGGATATGAAGTGTTGTTGTTGGACTCTCCCATTGTATCCCACTTGATGCAAAAATTGGAAACCTCCAAAGAAAAGCTCTCCTTTACCCGGGTAGATGCGGACCATGTGGACAACCTCATCAAAAAAGAGGATACCGCAATTTCAAAATTATCCGATGAGGAAAAAGACAAGTTAAAAGGAGAGATTGAACAAGTGGTCCAAGAGAAAGGTTTTACCATACAAATGGAAGCCATGGACAGTAGTGCCTCCCCCTTTATCATTACCGAACCTGAATTTATGCGCCGTATGAAAGAGATGCAGCAGACCGGGGGCGGGGGTATGTTTGGTATGGGCAATATGCCAGAAATGTACAACCTCATCGTGAACACCAATCACGAATTGGTTGGGGAGATACTTAACACTAAAACGTCCAAGAAAAGGGAACGATTGATCAATCAGTCCTTGGATTTGGCCCGCCTGTCCAAAGGATTGCTCAAGGGAGAGGAATTGACCAATTTTATTGCCCGCAGCTACGAGATGATCAAGTAGATCACATTGGCTGGCACTATACAGGTCGAGCGTAATGTGAGCCTATTTAAGGGCTCTGCATTGCGCTCGATTTCTTTTGTTACTTTTTCAGCTGACCAATCGGTTTGTAAAATATCGCTTCAGCAACAAGGACTGAAAGCATATCATTGCCCCAATGGCCGCAATACTATAACTAAAGCTCTTGGAAAACTGAAATTGGGACAGGAATTGCGACGCCCATGATCCAGCGGTATTAAGATACGTGGCCAAGTGCGAACCGTCTTGTGCAAGACTACCGTTCCATGAACCTGCATACCAGAGAGACAGGGCCAAGCCGGCCATAACAAAGACCATTGCCTTCCATGAAATTAAGCTCTTGTATTTGACTTTTGAAACCGCCGCATTTTCCACTTTTTCCACCACCTTGGCGGTAAAATCTATGGAAGGGGCCTCCAAAGGGACCTCTTGCATGAGCTGGTCTATCAGTTTTTCCAAATTTTTATCCTTGTCCATAACTTCCAATAGTTTCTGGTTCCAATTGTTCTTTAATAATCACACCCAATCGGGTTCGGGCCCTATGCAATTTTACCTTGGCCGTATTGGCATTCATTTCCAAAACCTCGGCCATTTCATTCAAGTTCTTATCCTCAAAATAAAAAAGGGTCAGCAAAGCTGCATCTGTGGGTAACAGTTGGGCTATACATTTCTTGATCAACTCCAACCGTTCCTGTTGTATCATGCCGCTTAATGCATTTTGCATCTCCGCAACTTCAAAGGCATTGATTTCATCCATAGGACGGTTCTGCATTTCTTTTTTTTGCTTTTTCAAACGATCTAAACAGGTATTGTACGCAATTCTGTAAATCCATGAAGAGAGTTTGGCATCTCCTTTAAAGTGTTTTATCGACTTAAAGACCTTCACAAAGGTGTCCTGCGCCACCTCTTCTGCTTCTTCCCTGGTTTTAAGGGTTCTCATGGCAAGGGTAAACACCATATGCTTATAGGTTTCCACCAGTTTTGAGAACTCCTGGGAATCTCCATTTGCAATGGCCGCAATATTGGGTTGGTTTACCGTTTGCTTCATGTATTTGGTTAGACGATGCGAAAAAGCCTGAGGTTACACTAAAATTAAAAAATTAAACATGGCTGTAACCTCGCTGGCAAAACTGTCGTCCTATGGCAAAAGAGTTTATTAATCAATTAAAAAGCGAAACCATGTTACCAGCAGTTTTAATACCCATTAGTTTCTTCCTCACAGTGTTTGCCATCCTCTATCTCTATTTTTCTTCTCGAAATCGGGAACGCCTTGCCCTAATAGAAAAGGGCGTGGATGCCAACATCTTTTTTAAGGCGAAGGATGAAAAGGACATTCCCACATGGAAAATTGTGTTGATCAATTTTGCTGTGCTTCTTATGAGTGTGGGGGTTGCCATATTCTTGGGCTCTGCCCTTGAAAATTGGATGGGGCTCGATGAGGAAATCGCCTATCCCGGAACCATCTTTTTCATGTCCGGTGTAGGACTCATGGTGGGCTTTGAGGTGACCAAAAGACTGGAGAAAAAATACTGAAACAAAACCTCGCATCTTTCTGTTAAAGACCATCGCTAATCCCGATGGTTTTTTTAATTTCAACATATGAAAGTTATCTCCACCAATCTGGGCAGACCCACTCCCATTGTCTGGAATGGACAAGAAACCACAACGGGAATTTTTAAATATCCAGTAAGCCATCCCATAACGCTGGAAACAGAAAGTGTGGCCAACGACAACATTAGCGATAGACGGGTTCACGGCGGAATCCATAAGGCCTGTTATTTGTTTGCTGCGGAGCAGTACCCCTATTGGAAAGGAAAGTATCCCAACCTAGAATGGGATTGGGGGATGTTTGGTGAAAATCTTACCGTGGAGGGATTGGATGAGTCCAAACTCGTAATTGGAGATATTTATCGTTTGGGCAGTGCATTGGTACGGATTTCCCAACCTAGGGAACCCTGCTTTAAGTTGGGTATTCGGTTTAATGACCAAAACATCCTTAAAGAGTTTATAGACCACGGCCATCCAGGTACCTATGTGCAGGTTTTGGAGATAGGTGATGTAAAGGTTGGCGATACCTTTGAGCTTGTTGAGTCCTCCACCAGTACCCTGACCACACAACAATTCTATAATTTGCTGTTTACCCGGAAAAAAGACCCTGAGCTCCTACAAATGGCCCTGGAAAATGATGCCCTGCCAGAACGGAAGAGGGACAAATTGAAACGGTTTTTAAAATAAGTTCAAACTCAAATTTCAAGCTCAAGTTCAATTTTTAGTTAAACTGTATTAGGTGGTTTGGCACGTGGTGTTTGGCAATTAATACTTAAACCCGTTATTCCTTTGCATTCCCAGCGTCACGCATCCAGCATCCGGCAACCAGCTAATTGAAAATTCAAAACTCAACATTAAAAATTGCCTCTTGTTCATTGTTCATAGCTTGTTTCAATATTCACATCTAAAATCCCGTATCCGAATAAAATCCGTCAATTCAAAATGGGCATCCGTCAATTCAAAATGGGCATTCATCCATTGCTTCAATATTGAGGCCTAAGGCAGCTTTACTTTCATGGGAATTTTAACCATAAAACCTCATGAAATGAAAAAATTTGAGATGAAAAAAATTGCCTACTATACTTTTTTTGGTGCTATTACCCTTTTGTTCTCGTATTGTTCCAAAGACGACGAAGAACCCGAGACCCAGCAGATTACGGGATGTAAAGACCCCAACGCCCAAAACTATAATGCCGATGCGGACATAACGGACAACAGTTTGTGCACCTATATTTTGGGCTGCACCGACCCCGAAGCTACCAATTACAATAAAGATGCCACCAAAAATGATGATTCGTGTACGTATATCGTTGCTGGTTGTATGGATCCGCTAAGCAACAATTATGATGAAGGTGCTGAAGAAGATGATGGTTCATGCCTTTATAACTGTACGGATCCTTTAGCGGATAACTACAACGAGGAGGCAACCACTGATAACGGTACCTGTGGCTATAGCGGTAGTCTTACCAAGCAATTCACTGTAAATCCTGAAGAATACACCCGAAAAATTCTCTTAGAGGCGATTGTGGGAACTTGGAGCGGTTGGTCCGTGGATGTTCCGATCCGAGTGGAAGATTTAAATGATAGTTATGACGACACCATCATTCCATCCTATATGTATAATGGCAGCGGTGATTTAACCAATGACGAGTTTTATGATTACGTGTATGATACTTTTGACGTTATCGGCTTTCCAAGTGGGATGGTGAACAGAAGGGCCTCCATAGCAGCAAGCCAGGATTACACAATGCCCCGCACAGAATGGGCAACAAATGTTGACGAACAATCCGCCGAAGCAATAAATACTGGTCTTGCCTTAAGCACCTTAATTAATGACAATGATGAATTGGAGGTGTTCGTAGAGGTCGGTTTTAATACAGACGAAGAGGATGTGGCACTACATGTGCATTTGTTGGAAGATGGAATCATTAAACTGCAGTACAACTACTATAGTTCCGAGTATGGAGATAATAATGGAATAGACCATCCTTTTTATGACCAACCTAGTGAAATTGATGACTATATCCACAATAATGTATTCCGGGAGTCATTGACACCACACGAAGGACTATCCATTCCCAATTCGGCAATAGCTTCCAATCGTAAATTTCAACGAATGTTCAAAGTAGAAGATTTGTCCAATTACGACTCTACCAATCTGAAAATCATCGCCTTTGTAGCTAAAAATGGAGAATCGTTAGATCAAAAGTATGTGCTCAATGTGCAAAAAGTGCTGGTCAACTCGGATCCCGGGGCAGTTGCCGTTCAGGACTATGACTAAAACTATTCATGATTAGTTAGTTTTTCATTTTTGCCCTGCCGAGCTTCCCATGGGTTTGGTGGGGTTACCTTTTTAATTCAGGTGCAAACCCAAATCTCAGGCTCAAGTCTAATATATCTGGATAAAGTC
>JBCCUY010000225.1:0-6004 GCA_039196145.1 Bacteroidota bacterium | reverse complement strand
TGGAGACATCAACACGCAACTGGGCAGAGCAGATTTTATGATGAAGAAAGTGGGCATGGACTTTTTCGATTGGATAGAAATAAATCAAAATGTGTACTCTTGGGATAACAACATTGAAACCTTAAAACAGGGTAACTTTGAGTTTTACGTTGTGTTTAATGGGGAAGCACTGGCAGCTTATTTTATTATCAATCCCCAAACAAATTATCTGGCCCAATTTGATGTATTTGAGAATAATTCACGGAATTGGGAACGATTATTCTCCGCCATTGGGCAGGTTTCCAGCACCATTAGGATCAACAATGTAGATACGCTGCAGACCGATAAGTTGTTTTACCTAGTGCATTTTGGGTTAAAAAATACCATTGACCAATATCAGATGGAATTAAACCTCTAAATCTATAATAAAAACGTAAAGTATTTGATTACCCTAAAGGGGCTTATAGACAACCGCCTTCACCTCAATCAAAAGGTTTGGGTGGGGCAACTGATGAACGGCCACAGTGGTTCGCGTAGGTCCTGTATGGTCAAAGAATTCTCCGTAAATCTGGTTATACCCCTTAAAATCATCCATATCCACCAAAAATGTGGTGATATCCACGATATCATCCAAATCGGCATCCATGGTTTTAATCAGTTTCTGGATGTTCTGGAGTACCGCTTTGGTCTGTAATCGGATATCCAAATTCCAAGTTCCGTCTTCATTTTGGTCAGCTCCCACATGGGTATTATCCGTTCTTCTGCTGCTGGTACCAGAAACAAAAATGAAATCCCCTACACGCTTCACATGAGGGTAGTTGCCCAGGGGTTTGGCACTCTTCGGTACAATTTTACCCTTCATTAGATTTGTTTTAACTGTTGATAGATACGCTCCAAAGGCAAATTCTGCAAGCTTGGGTCCGAGCAGATTTTCATTAGCAACTCATCCTGCGCCCTTCCTTTTCGCATCGCCTCACTATAGGGCAAGTCTTCCTGGAAGGTCACTAAAGAATATTTGGAGTAATAGTCCTCATAAGTCTGCTCCAATTGCATCTCCAGATTTCTTTTTTTGATAAAGTCCTCATCGTCCACCTTATCCTGCATTTCATAAAAATTATCCACCGCCAAATCTGCAATGGCGTTGGTGTTCTCTGGTCGGAATTCTTGAAATTCATTAAAGGTAGCCAACCAGTCTCCTTGGTTTTTTTCAAGTATCTCATCCAAAAGTCGAACGTCTTCCAAAGAGGCATTCATTCCCTGACCGTAAAATGGCACTATGGCATGGGCCGCATCGCCCAACAAAAGGGTTTTGCCAAAAGCTTGCCATGGATAACATTTGATGGTACCCAAAATACCCACGGGATTTTTAAAATACTCTTCGGCCAGATTGGGAAAATGCTCCAAAGAATCAGGGTAATGCGTCCTAAAAAAATCCAACAATTTCTCCTCGGTATCCAAAGATTCAAAACCTCCTTCACCTTTGAAAGGGTGAAACATGGTCACAGTAAAACTGCCATCCAAATTGGGAAGCGCAATCATCATGAACTTTCCTCTGGGCCATATATGCAGAGCATTTTTTTCAATCTTGAACCCGCCCGATGCAGTGGGTGGTATCTCCAATTCCTTATAGCCAGAACGCAGAAAGCTTTGCGAAAAATTGAACAGAAGGTCCGGTGTACGGGCCATCATGCTACGCCGAACGGCAGAACCCGCTCCATCAGTTCCTAGGATAACCGTTGCGGCCACTTCTGTTTCATTACCTTCTTTGTCCACAAAATAAGCTAGGGCATTATCCAACTCAACAGCTTTGCACCTGGAATTAAAATGTATGTCCACATTTGGGAAACGCTCAGCCTTATCCAAAAGTAGCTTGTTGAGTCCAGGTCGCGACACCGAGTTTATTTTTTCTCCTTGGCGCCCGCTATAGTTTGACATTCGGGTACTCCCATCAACATTGTGGATCATGCGCCCATTCATATCTATACATTGTGACAGCACCTCATTTTCCAAATCTGCCGACCTTAAGGCCCTAAGTCCACGGTCCGAAAGCGCAAGATTAATGGACCTTCCAGCATCCAAATCGTGCTTTCTCATATCTGGAAGTTTTTCATGAACTTCCACACGATATCCCTTTTGCGCCATTTTTATCGCCAATAGGGAACCACATAAACCAGCCCCAACAATAAGTACCTTATCTTTTTTCACCGTTATAATCCGTTTATTGCTTCTTTTAAAATGGTTACAAATTTGAACACATCACTGTAATTGTTATAGAGTGGAGCTGGAGCAATACGAATTACGTCTGGCTCCCGCCAATCAGCTATGACTCCTCTATCTGTTATTGATTTAAAAATCTCCTTACCGCTCCCTTTGGTAATCTGGAGGGAGAGTTGGCATCCCCGTTTTTTTGAATCCCGAGGTGTAATAATTCTGAGACCATCACTTAAGTCCTCCAACAGTCTCTCCATATACCCGGTAAGCTTTCTTGATTTTTCCACCAATGCGGGCATACCCACCTCATCAAAAACATCCAATGAAGCGCGTATTGCCGCCAATGAAAGTATAGGTGGATTGCTCAACTGCCAACCCTCGGCTCCGGGAATGGGGTCAAAGTCGTCCCGCATTCCAAATCGGGTTTCCTTATTGTGTCCCCACCAACCTGCAAACCTTGGAAGTTCAAAGGCATGGGCATGTCGCTCGTGAATAAAACATCCGCCCACACTTCCAGGGCCACTATTTAAATATTTGTACGTACACCATGCGGCAAAATCAATGTTTGAATCGTGCAGTTCGAGCGGTAAGTTGCCTGCGCCGTGGGCCAAATCAAATCCTACGGTGCATCCCTTGGCATGACCAAGAGCCGCTAACTTTTTCATATCAAAAACCTGACCGGTATAATAGTTTGGGCACCCTATTAAAATCAAGGCAATAGATCCCCCTTCCTTTTCAATTGTAGCTTCAATGTCCTCTTCCCGCAATAATACCTCACCATCACGAGGTTTCAGTTCCAGCAATCCATCCACATACCCATGAAATTTTAGTTGGGATTCCACGGCATATCTATCGGATGGGAATGCATCAGATTCAATTAGAATTTTAAAACGGTCTTTGGTAGGTCTATAAAAGGTCGCCATGAGTAGATGCAAATTGACGCTCAAAGTGTTCATGACCACAACTTCCAAAGGTTTTGCCCCAACAATTTTGGCCATTTTTTCCGTTAAAAACTCATGATAGGGCAACCAAGGATTCTGCGCATGAAAATGGCCTTCCACCCCAAGGTTCTTCCAATCTTTCAACTCCTGTTGTACATATTCGGCAGTTTTCTTGGGTTGTAGGCCCAAAGAATTACCACACAAATAGATATAGGGTTCTCCGTTAGTTCGCAGTGGTAAATGAAACTGATTCCTATAAGATTTTAAACTGTCTTCGGTATCGAGTTGAAGCGCGTGTTCAAGTGTTCTCTCCATGCTTAGTTCTTACCGACGCGTTTTGCAAACTTTTCTATGTTATCCCCGCATAACCATCGAACTACATTATCGTCCCAAATCTGTCCATGCTGTTCTTGGGTAATAATGCCCTCTTCCACAGCCAAATCCAATAATTTTCCAGGATAGGAAGATTGTCTTTCACTTTCCATTTCTCCAAGGGGATATGGATCATCCAATCCTAAAATAATCTGATCCGTACCCTTTTGGCGCCTTACCATCAATTCCAAGGAAAAGGTATCATGCACCAAGGTGTCAAAATAAATGTTGGGATGTCCTATAGCTTTTCTAGGGCGCGTCTGCCCTTCAAAAAGGTCAGGCCTACCATCAAATCCTTGGGTTCTTCTTCCAATGTTCAAATGGTTCAACTGTCCTCCATGGGCAAAGCACACTCTAATGTTGGGATACTTATCGTATAATCCATCCAAGGTATAAAAGTGATAGGCATCGGCACATTGAGCCAACATCCAAATCAAATGAAAACGCCAAGATTTGTTCTGCAACTGAATAAATTTTTCACCATCATAGGGATGGATCTCAATGGCCAGTTCATACTTATTGGCCAATTCAAAGATGGGTGCAGTTTCCTTATCAAAAATTCCTCGCCAAGTGCCAATTGAATCCATATAGTGAGTGGGCAGGCAAAGTACCTGAAGACCCAGCTCTTCCACACAACGCTCTATCTCCCAACAGGCTCCATCAATAAACCCGGCATGAACCACAAAACCACAGGTAAATTTGGTAGGGTAATCCTTTTGGACCTGGGCATTAAAATCGTTTTGAAAGCGCAGTGCATACTTCATATCATGAATCCGGAGTCCATTGCCATACAATTGGGAAAGATTCAGGACCACGGCATGATCGATCTCATTTTTCCCCATCCATTCCAATTTCTCGTTGAGAAAAAAGCTGGAATCTGTGACCGGGCGCTTCCAATCTTTTTGAAGCATGTATTCCCTGTCCTCATCTATCCAAAAAATCTCCTTTTCCTTTAGGTAGGAAGGAATCTGCTCGGGATAGGGCAGTAAGTGCGAATGACCGTTGATTCTCATGGTTTCTTTGCTTATGCTTTTATGGTTTTGAATAATCTATACAAACATTTTTGGGTTCCGTGAAAAAGCGAAGCGCTTCTAGGCCGCCTTCCCTCCCAACTCCTGAATTTTTCATCCCTCCGAAAGGGGTGCGCAAATCCCGCAACAACCAGGTATTCACCCAGACGATTCCCGCTTCTAGATCACGGGCAATACGATGGGCCCTTCCCAAGTTTTGGGTCCAAATTGTTGCCGATAACCCGTAATCGCTATTGTTAGCGAGGTCCAAGGCCTCTTTTTCACTCTCAAAAGGAGCAAGGGTGACTACGGGGCCAAAAATCTCCTCTTTATTTGTGCTGCATGCCGAATCCAGTCCTTCAATGACGGTTGGAGCGATATACCACCCATCCTCTGCTCCCTTGGGTCGAACCGGCTTTCCTCCACAAAGTATTCTTCCCCCTTCTTGTTCTGCCAGTTTTATATGTCCCATAATTTTTTCAAAATGGGCTTTGGAGACGATGGCACCCAAATCTGAATCCTCCTCAGAAGGATGTCCAATCCTTAATGCTTTGGTTCTTTGTACAAAATCGGTCTTGAATTTTTCATAAAGTGGTTTCTCAATATAGATTCTAGAACCGCATAAACAAATCTGACCTTGGTTGGCAAAAGAGGACCTAAGGGTAGTTTGGAGCATTTTATCATAATCGCAATCGGCAAAAATAATATTGGGGTTTTTTCCTCCCATTTCCAGAGAAAGCTTTTTGAAAAGGGGCGCGGCTTTGGTTGCAATGTCCACGCCAACCTTGGTACTCCCGGTAAAGGAAACTGCCTTTACAGTCTTATGTGTACTCAGCATAGCAGCTGTTTTGGTTCCCTGCCCATGCACAATGTTCAATACGCCCTTGGGCAACCCAACCTCATCGCAGATTTTAGCCAACAAAAATGCTGTCATTGGGGTCACTTCCGAAGGTTTTGCCACAACAGTGTTCCCCATTGCCAAAGCGGGCGCTATTTTCCAGCTGAAAAGGTATAGGGGCAAATTCCATGGGGAAATACATCCGACCACGCCAAGCGGTCTCCGAAGGGTATAATTAATGGCATCCCAATTCATTTCATGGGATTCAGAGGAAAATTGCATCAATGCCGTGGCAAAAAACCTGAAATTTGATGCTACCCTCGGAATATCAACCGTTCTCGCCAATTTTAGCGGTTTTCCGTTGTCCAAGCTTTCTGCCAATGCCAATGCTTCCAAATCCCTTTCTACGTGTTTTGAAATTCGCATTAAGACCTCATGTCGTTCTTCCAGCGAGGTTCCAGACCAAGAAGGGAAAGCCTTTTCAGCGGCGGCTATGGCGGCCTGCATGTCCGCTTCATCAGAATCTGGGACCTTCGCATACACCTGAGTGGTGGAGGGGTTGTATACATCCAAATAGCAATCACCTTTTGGCCTAGTGAACTCCCCTCCTATGTAATTCAAAATCGTCTTCATGGTTTAAATTCCCCTATTTT
>JBCCUY010000224.1:0-6010 GCA_039196145.1 Bacteroidota bacterium | reverse complement strand
TTTTCAAAATAAACGAAATCGCCAAAAAAGCCCTTTTTTCGAACCAAAGTCCCCTTGGTTTTTGAAAAAGACCTCAAAAACCTCCTACAAATGTTATAATTTATAACCACATCTATCTTTTTCATTACATTTTAAAACTTTTATCAAGAAGGTCACATTAATTCTAAAGGGTATCTTGTTTTTTTAGCTTCAATCTTGTATGCAATTGTATTGATTTCCTCTCAAAAATTTGGAAACATGATTCTTCTCATTTTATCTTAAAAAAAGTAACCGGTTAACTACTGTTTTTTCAACCCTTAAAAATCAATCAACACGATGATTACAATTGTCAAGTTTTTGGTGCTGCTGGCCCTTCAGTTGCTCAGCATCATTTTTGTTTAACCCTTAAAAACCAATACTATGCTTACATTATTTGGAATACTCATCATACTTTTAGGAATTGTAACCCTGGTTGCCAAACCTATCTTTAAACAAAGTAAGTTATTGCTGTGGTTTACACAGCGACGTAGCCTTCAAATCATAGGTATTGGAATCCTTATGAGTGTGGTTACCGGCACCTTCTTTTATGCCGAACCGGGTACGGCCTATGCGGTCCAATATCCCTGGGGCGGCCAAAAAGCGGTCTTTAGACAAGGTATCCATACTAAAATGTGGGGTAGGTTAATACCTATTCAGTTTGAATTGCCCATAAAATATGTGATTCCAAGCCAAGAACATGGTTTGGGAGAGCAGAGCGAATATGCCAATGTGGATGAAGCAAAATACTGGGCTTTTAGCGATGCGGTAAAAGCGAGAATCGCAACATCGGTGGTCATCAGTATCAACACCGTGGACGAATCCCAGTTTTTGTCCGTTGCAGATCGTAACAAAACTGAAAAGAACCTTATCCGCTCCAGAATTATACCGAATATTGACCAGTCCATAAAGAACACTTGTAAACTTATGGACGCACAAGATTATATTTCTGGCCAAGCCTCCGATTTTGATCGCTACTTTAAAGATCAATTGGAAAATGGAATGTATGTCCTGGAGGAGTACGTTAACAATGAGCAAAAAGATATCATTGGCGACAGCAGTACGATAAGAACCATTGTCAACAAGGAATCAAAGCAGAAACGTTTCCGTATCAAGTTCAAGGACGGACAACCTATTCGCGAAGAAGGTAATTCCCTTGGGGCGTATGGCCTAACAGTAGTTCAGGCCGTGGTTACCGAAATAGACTGGGAAACCACTTTTGACAAGCGATTACAATTGCAGAAGGAAGAAGTAGCCCAAACCCAGCTGGAAAAGCAGCAGGCGGAGCGCGAGTTCTATCGAGCCCAAAAGGAAAAGGCAAAAGGAGAGGCCGAAAAAGCCGCCGAGCGTGCCCGACTTGAAAAGGAACAGATTCAAAAGACCATTGCTGCCGAAACTGAGGCAAAAGTGGCCGAATTCAACCTCGTTAAGGAAAAAAAGCAGTTTGAAGTTGAGAAATTTAAGGCCCAGAGTAAAAAGGTTGCCGCTGATGCGGAGGCCTACCAAAACGCCAAGCTGGTCAATGCGGGTCTAACCCCGCAGGAGAGGGCCGAATGGGACTATAAAACCTCCGTTGGTGTGGCCCGGGAGCTAAAAGAGCTTCGCCTACCTGAAATTTTCATTGAAGGAGGCGAATCCAAAAATACGGACAACACCTTGCTCGAGTCATTGATTGGCGCGGATTTAGCCAAACAGATGATGAAAAAGAGTGAAAAATAATTAACAGGAACCCGGTCTTACGACCGGGTTTTTATTTTGTATACAAGCACACTATTCTTCTTCACCAACACGCTGAAGGAAATCTATATCCTCCTCCACCGTTAACAATAGCAGGCTCGTTGCCGTGCAGAACACAGGGCTTGTAATGCAGTGGTGCCCGTTCCAACTACCATCCTTATTTTGAATTTTTAGGATGCGTCCACTAATATCATCATACCATTTCTTCCAGTCCTCGTCCTTGCTTACCAACATGGACTCCCCAGTTTGCAAATAACTTAGGAACTCTTCTCCCCCATTATTTCCAAAACCATCTAGGACCTCATCCTTTTGGGCCACAACTTTTGCAGATTCATAGACCTTGTAAGCCGTACCATACTTCTGGGCTTCCCCACTAACATATCCTATCTCTTCCAAGGTTTCCGCGTTGATTTCGGCATCGGCTGCTATCTTTCCCTCTGCTTTGGCCCTATTGATATCCGCCTTCGCCTTTCTGGCTTCCTTTGCACTGGCCCTTACACTCCCACTTATGGAGTATAGTACTATTCCGGCCCCATCATCTGTTTTGACCGTTCCGTCCTCATCGTTAAAATTGTCCTTTTGATATTTTTTTGACCGTTCCAAGACATCTTTGTCCACGGTGGCGCCTACTGCCTGTGCAGATTCTAAAGCGCTATTTGCCATTCCACTCTGCAAAACCCCGGCCCAACCGGCGCCTTTTTGTCTTCCACTACCATCGGTGCCATCCTGAATACGAGCGATACAAACATCCAAACATCGGACCACACGCTTTCTATCCATGCCTGTTAAGTTCCTGTCCAGGATATTGGAAAGAAACTGTGCCGCCAAAACCGCATCGATGTTCTCGCCCAGTTTTGTTTGTATTTGGGTGTTTCTAACACTTGTAATATATGGACTATCATCCCCAACACTTTCTATGGTCTCCAAAATGTAATTCAATGCATTCCTAAGGCTTTCTGAATTTGTCCCCCTATCCAATTCAACCCTGCTTCGCAACAATGCCATTCCAACCATGGCTGTTGTCGCCGGATCAGCTTTAACGGCATGCGGGTCCCTTACATGTTGGGCCGTATGACTTCCTGCACCATAACCGCCGTTGGGTAATTGGGCCTGGGATAACCATTGGAGTCCATCACGGACAGCCAATTGGGTATTTTGGTTTGATTTAAACCGGTCGAAGCCATCAGATGGTTGCTCACCCATTACGGTCATAAACACACAGCCTTTCTCTGGCTGCAGGGTACGCTTCGGTTTTGATGCGGTCAGAGTACCATAAAGCACAAAGCCAATCAGTGCCATGATAGGCATAAACAGTAGTTCCAGTTTCGTCTTCATCATTGAAAGTTTTTAATTCGTGCTGAAACTAGCCAAATGATCTGTGCAAGAAAATGGGTAATTAGGCAGATGCAATTTCCACTGAGGGAAGTGCATCTGGCATTGAGCAAACCTATTAAGATATCCTCTAGTTTACTTTGCCCATGGCACCGGACACTTTTTTAGAAAATTTTAGCAATTCAAGGTATCGCATCTAATTCGATTTGTCTATTTTACATTTTTATAACAAATCACACTTAATTAATGAAAAAAATAACAGTTTTTTTAGTTTCCCTAGTTCTTCTTACCTCTTGTAAACAAGAAGCCAAAAAAGAGGAAGTTCCAAGCCTTAGTGAAGAATTCGCTGCGGTACTGGACAGTTATTACGAGGAAGGACTCAAATTGAACCCTATAAATGCGACCACTGCTGGTGACCATCGCTATGATGACGTCTTTACCAACTCACTTTCCGATGGGCACGCTGCAAAAACTAAGGCCCATTTTGAAAACTATAGGGCCCAAATGGTCAATTTTCCTGATGAAGCATTGACCGAAAGCGAACAATTGAGTAAAGCTATACTTGCTTGGGAATGCGATATCAACCTTGATGAGTTTAATCATAAGGCCAGTCTAACCCCTATTGACCAAATGTGGTCCACCAATCTTTTTATGGGACAATTGGCAAGTGGTTCCAGTGCCCAACCTTTCAGCACGGTTGAAGACTATCAAAAATGGATAAAAAGAGTGGACGGTTATCTGGAATGGCTTTCCAGTGCAGAAGAGAAAATGAGGGAGGGAATGCAAACGGGTCATGTTCTTCCAAAATCGTTGATTGTAAAAGTACTGCCGCAATTGGAATCGTTAACCGTGACGGATTTGGACAAGCATTTGTTTTACACGCCGATCAAAAATCTTCCCGATGGTTTTACCGAAGAGCAAAAGCTGGAACTTACAGCAGCATATGAGCAAATGGTCAAGGACAAAATCATCCCTGCTTATCGAAAACTCCATAATTTCATGAAAGATGAGTACTTGGAAGCAGGTAGGGAATCCAGTGGTATTCAAGGCGAACCAGATGGGGATGCCTATTATGCGCATCAGATCAAAAAATATACCACTACCAATATGACGGCTTCGGAAATCCATGAATTGGGACTTAGCGAAGTAGCTCGAATCCGCTCCGAAATGGAAAAGGTAAAGGAACAGGTTGGTTTTGAAGGAGATTTAAAAGCCTTTTTTGATTACGTAAGAAACAACAAAGAGCTCATGCCCTTTACGGAACCTCATCAGGTAATCGCCAATTTCAATGACATTCATGACCAAATGAAGCCGCAAATTGAAAAATTGTTTGACGTTAAGCCAAAAACGCCATTTGAGGTGCGTCGTACCGAAGCGTTTCGGGAAAAATCAGCCAGTGCCGAATACAATCCAGGCTCTTTGGACGGCACTCGTCCCGGTGTTTTTTATACACCGATTCCAGATGTGACCAAGTATAATGTCTATTCTGACGAGTCACTTTTCTTACACGAGGCAATTCCAGGACACCATTATCAAATTTCCCTGACCCAAGAGAGCACAGAACTCCCAAAGTTTAGAAAAACCCTTTGGTACAGTGGTTACGGTGAAGGTTGGGCGTTGTACTGTGAGTCTTTGGGCAAAGAATTGGGACTTTACACGGATCCTTACCAATATTTCGGTATGCTTGGAGCGGAAATGCATAGAGCTATTAGGTTGGTTGTGGATACTGGGCTGCACTCCAAGGGCTGGACACGGGAACAGGCCATCCAATATTCTTTGGATAACGAAGCAGAATCCGAGGCTTCCATTATTTCCGAGGTGGAACGTTATATGGCCAATCCAGGACAGGCGCTATCATATAAAATTGGTCAACTTAAAATACGTGAATTGCGCCAAAAAGCTTCCGAAGCTTTGGGCGATAAGTTTGACATCAGACAGTTCCACAACCAAGTGCTGGAAACCGGTTGTGTTCCGCTTGCACTGTTAGAGGCGAAAATAGATCAATGGATACAAGAAAATAGTTAATTTCCAATCTTAGGGGGCCGCGAAAGCGGCCCTTTCTTTTTGGTTTTCAAGTGTCTACCCTATCAAAAAGCTCAACTTGGTTATATTTGTAAATCCAACACCTTGAGGATGCTCTACAAAGTACTAGCCAAAATCAACAAAATTGTTCTCCCATCCTATACAAAAAGTGGATTAGACCTTGCCAAGGCGTCCAAATTCCAATTGGCCATAATTGGTTGGCGCTATTTTGTAACCACAAGAGCTTTGGATTAGTATTTCAATAGGGATTCAATGGTGTATCCATCAAGTTTTCTGGCCCCATGCAAAAAGGTAAGTTGAATCAAAAAATTGCATTGGACAACCTCGCCACCCAATTGCTCCACTAGTTTACATACCGCACTTGCCGTACCCCCGGTAGCCAAAACATCATCGTGAACCAAGACCCTATCCCCTTTCTGGATCGCATCCGTATGCATTTCAAGAATATCAGTCCCGTATTCGAGGTCATATGATTCTGCGATGGTTTTGTAAGGAAGTTTTCCCTTTTTCCGAACTGGAATAAAGCCAGCGCCTAGTTTTGATGCCAACATGGGGGCGAAAATAAAGCCCCGGCTGTCTACCCCAACCACTTTATCAACCTTTAAACCATTAATGGATTTCAATAATGCTTCGCAAGCTTTAGTTAGGGCCAATGGATTTTTTAGAAGGGGGGTAATATCCTTGAAGGTGACACCAGATTTAGGAAAGTCTTCTATGTCACGGATATAGGGTTCAAAATCCATAATTTTTGATTACTTGGTTTTGTCGTAAATTTAAAAAGAAATATATTTGCACCCCATTAAAAAGGCCTCGTGGCGCAACTGAATAGCGCATCTGATTACGGCTCAGAAGGTTGCAGGTTTGAATCCTGCCGAGGTCACTT
>JBCCUY010000223.1:0-6063 GCA_039196145.1 Bacteroidota bacterium | reverse complement strand
TCGGCAACCCTACCGCCTTCATAGGCATCCATGTAGATGGTCGCTATGGGCGCTACATTCCCGTTAATGGTAATGTAATCATCGAATTTCCCCTCGCTAACCTGGGCAATGGATAACCGCTCCTTATCTGTCCGGTAGGTGGACATGGAATTGGAAAAGAGTAGTTTCCATCCCATAAATAAGACCAACACACCTAATGCGATGTAACCGTAATGCTTTGGTCTTAACCCTTTCTTTTTTTCAAGTTGTATATCCATTGTTATTTTAGTTGATATTAAAAATGGGCAGGCCGCTGTAAAAGTCTATGGTGCTTTTATTGACTTTGAGGCGCAAGCCTACCTGTAAGTTCTCATTTTGGGCCACTCCGTACAAATTCTTGGCCTGAAAAAGATCCAATGCGTTGATCAAACCTTTTTCGTATTGTTTTTGTGCGATGGAAAAAGCCAGCTCCTGTGCTTCCATACGCTTTATGCTTTGTTGATATTCGTCCTTTAACGCGGCATTGGTCTGGACCAACTGCTGCAGTAATTGAAAGAGTTCTTGCTCTTGGATTTCCAAATTGTTCTTGGCCTGCATATAGGCTATTTTTTGTTGCTTTACCCGAGATCGGTTGGCCCAGCCCATACTTAAGGGGATGCTTAATTCTGCTCCCACAAAGCGAGAAAAGTTGTCCCCAAGTTGTTGTCTGAAGGGAATGACCATATCATTATCATCCCGATTGGTTTCTGAAAATCCTGAATTCAAGCTGGCAATTAACGAAAGGGAAGGGTATAGACCGCCCCTTGCGGCATGCATCTGTTTTTTTGCCGCTTTTGTACGAAGGTCTTGGGCTTTGACCAAAGGAACAAACCCTCGCGCCACCTCATAAATAGAATCTAATGAGCCCTCTTGGGCAAGCTCTGTTGAAATGGGGTCTACAACGGTCTGTAGCACTATATCATTTTCTTCTGTAAGATTCATTTCTTGCAACAACGTAAGTTTTGAAAGCGCCAATAGGTTTTTATTTTGGGTAACCAAAAGCTTGTCTCCCAAAAGATTGGATTCTGCTTCATAGAGATCCGCTTTGGCCATAAGACCCAGCTCAACTTGCTTTTGGACCAAGTCGTAATTAGACTGTGACAACTCAAGTTGCTCCAAGGAATTTGCCACCAACCCTTCATTGAATTTGATATCATAATAGGCGGACATTACCCTAAAGGCCAGCAAAAATTTTTGCTGGGTCACATCCTCTTGGGTCGCCTGGTAGATAAATTTGGAAGCCTTAATTGTATTTAGCTTTTGAAATCCTTGAAAGAGATCAACATTGGCCCTTAGACTATAGCTGGTGCTATAAAACTCATTGTTGACCAATACACCTGTTTGAGGATCCTCGATAAGGCCTTCGCTGTAGCGATAATCTGAAAAGCCCGTGACGTTTGGGAGTAGATTCCGAATGGACTGTCTGTAAGTCTCCTTACCTGAATCTTTGGAATACCTACTATCTTTTACCTGTAGATTGTGGTCAATCGCATAGGAGACACACTCATCTAGAGACCATTTTTTTTGGGAGTACCCATAAGAGGCAACCAGAATTGCAAACAGTGCTATGTATATTTTTTTTGTCATTTTATATGAACTGTGCCAAAGTAGTTGCTATTCCTGTGCCAAAACCATAAACATCTGATAACAAAACACTTATAAAATTTTTAGTTGAACTTATTCCAACACGGTGTAAAATATTTATACAAAATATGTCCAAATATTTTACATAGCCTATAATATTTAAAAGTCAAATTGTAGTTTTATCCGAAACACATCAAATCCCATATGACGGAGGCCAAGATTTTAGTAATAGATGACAATAAAAGCGTGCTGAGCGCTCTGGAAATTCTATTGCAGTTCGAATATAAAAGTGTGGAGACCCTGTTTAATCCCAACCAGATTTCATCCTTCCCCAACATGGAGGAAATTGATATTGTGCTTTTGGATATGAACTTTTCCGCCGGGGTAAATACTGGAAATGAAGGACTGTACTGGCTGAATGAAATTAAGAAGAAGTCGCCCAACACCTCCGTTATCATGATGACGGCCTACGGAGCGGTTGACCTGGCCGTAAAGGCCTTGAAGCAGGGAGCATCTGATTTTGTGCTAAAGCCTTGGAACAATGAGCGATTGTTAGCTACGGTAAAATCGGCTTATGAGCTTAGAAAGTCCAAGCAAGAGATCCATAAGCTAAAGAAAAAAGAGAATGAGCTTAAGCAGGTCATCAACGCCGATAAAAACTTCATCGTTGGAAACTCAAAGGCCCTTACCTCTGTATTGAATTTGGTTAGAAAGGTGGCCAAAACCGATGTTAATGTCCTTATAACAGGTGAAAACGGAACTGGGAAGGAGCTCATCGCACGAGAACTACACCGTCTTTCTCCAAGAAGAGGGGAGTTGTTTATAGGAGTTGATATGGGCTCCATCGCTGAAAATCTGTTTGAGAGTGAACTGTTCGGACATATGAAAGGTTCATTCACAGATGCCAAGGAAGATCGCGCCGGAAAGTTTGAAGCGGCTCATAAGGGCACCTTGTTTTTGGATGAAATGGGAAACCTGTCGCTTCAAACACAGGCCAAATTATTATCGGCCATTCAGAACAAATCGGTGGTAAGGGTGGGATCCAACAGACCCATTGCCGTGGACATCCGCTTGATCAGCGCTACCAATTGCAATTTGGAACAAATGGTCGCCGATGGTCTTTTCCGGGAAGATCTGCTCTACAGATTAAATACCATTAATATTGAAGTCCCACCACTTAGGGAGCGCGAAGGGGATATTTTGGTCTTGGCGGAATTTTTCCTGAAAAAGTTTGCTGCCAAATACGACAAGCCGGGATTGCGGATCAACAATTTGGCCCAGGAAAAACTTATGGAATATCCATGGCCTGGAAATGTAAGGGAGTTACAACATACCATGGAGCGGGCAGTGATCCTTTCCGAAGGAAACGTTTTGAAACCCACAGATTTTTTACTGCATTCCAAACCCCTACAATCCATGGATCATCTGCCGTCAACCTTGGATGAGATGGAACAGCAAATGATTGCCCGGGCATTGGAGGAACACGATGGAAACTATAGTGCGGCAGCAGGTCAATTGGGAATATCGCGCCAAACATTATACAACAAACTGAAGAAAAAGAATAAGTAATGGCCAGTCGCAATTTTTATCTCCAACTTATTCTAAGGGTAATTCTTATTACACTTACGGCATTGGGCATTGCATTGTCTTTTGTGAAGGAGTGGTATTTTACGTTCGGGCTTATGGTAATCTTAATGGTGTCGCAGGTCTATGCATTGATTACCTTCATCAACAGGACCAACAGAAAGATTGCCTACTTTTTCGATGCCATAAAAAATGAAGATTTCACCTTGCGGTTTCCGGAACGGGTGACCATAAAATCTTTTAAGGAACTGAACCAAAGCCTGAACCGGGTGAATGGATTGATCCAAGAAGTGCATTTGCAATTGCAGATCAGAGAGCAGTATTATCAGGAAATTTTAAGGCAGGCCAGTATTGGAATACTGTCTTTTAATGAAAAGGGACATATCCTGTTCTCCAATCCTACCATGGAAAATCTATTGAATTACACGCCACTGAACCACATTAAACAATTGGCTCAAGTAGATGAAAATCTATATCAGGTATTTCAATCCTTTAAGCCTTTTGAAAGGCGTTTGTTTCAATTGTCAACAGAAAGGGAACAGATTCAACTGGCCATGAAATCTACCCCTTTGGTACTGGATGGGCAATCCCTTTTATTGGTGGTGGCGCAGGACATCGATGAAGAATTGGATGAAAAGGAAACCCAATCCTGGGTTCGACTCATCCGCGTGCTTACGCATGAAATCATGAATACGATCACACCTATCGCCTCAATTTCGGATTCTATTATCAAATATTATCGCACCAATGACGAAATGGTGGCTTTGGAAGATCTTGACGAGACCCAGATTAAAAACACCTTAAAGGGGTTGGAGGTAATCAAGGACCAGGGGAACAATCTTATGGACTTTGTCCAGTCGTACAGAAGTTTGCTCAGTGTTCCCGATCCCAACAAAGCTATAGTCGCTGGTAAAGCCTTGCTGGAGAAAATAGAGGTTTTAATGGCCACTAAACTGGAAAAATCAACATTGGAAATTAGTTGTGAACCCTCCGATTTGGAGTTTTTTATTGATGAGAAACAAATCTCCCAAGTGTTGATCAACCTCTGCAAAAATGGATTGCAGTCTGTAAAGCAGATGGAAAATGGAAAAGTGTTGCTAAAGGCGGGCATCGAAAAAGAAAGTGTAAAATACATTGAAATCATTGATAATGGCCCGGGGATTCCCGAAGATCTTATTGATGAAGTTTTTGTACCCTTCTTCACCACTAAATCCGAAGGTACGGGAATTGGACTGAGTCTTTCCAAAAGGGTAATGCAACTCCATGGAGGCAGCCTAAAAGTAAGATCTATCCCAAATCGGGAAACCGTTTTTAGGTTGACTTTTGCATAAAGGACACTGCCATGGATGTAAAGGAAAAAGTACTCAAACATTGTTTGGATTATATCGCCCAGAAAAGGGCATTGTTGCAGCAGCGAACGAAGGCTTTGCAAGAATCCTTGAATTCGGAAACAAAGAGCAGTGCCGGGGACAAACATGAAACAGGTAGGGCCATGGTGCAGCTTGAGCAGGAAAAATTGGGAAAGCAGTCCATGGAACTGGATAAGATGGCACACGTGTTGGACCAAGTGGATATTGCCACCAATACCGGAAAAGTCAGCCTTGGAAGTTTGGTTACCACATCCACAGCGGAATATTTCGTCGCCATTTCTTCAGGTGCGATGAACATGGCGAACGGTAAAAGTATTTTTTGTATTTCTCCCAGTTCCCCCATTGCGCAAGCCATGTTTGGTAAAGAATCAGGGGATAGTTTTGTCTTTAACGGAATCGAGCATCATATCACGACATTGACCTGACTCCAGAGGCCCCAACCATGGCCATGTTAACTAATCCCATTTGGGCTTTTGGCGATTTACCTTTTTATCCGAGGCTTTTCGCTTTAACTTAAGGCGTTTTTCCACAGAAGCTTTGGAAGGTCTGGTAGGTTTTCTTTTTTTGGGAACCTTCAGGGCTTTTTGGACCAGTTCAAAAAAGCGCTTTACTACAATTTGCTTGTTTTTATGTTGACTTCTGGAGGTATCGCACTGCAAAACCAAAACCGCATCCTTTGTGATCTTGGTTCCAAGCTTATGCAGCAATCGTTCTTTTTCCAGTGATGAAAGCCCATCGGATAATAAAATGGAAAAGCTAAGTTCCACTTTGGAAGATACCTTGTTTACATGCTGACCTCCGGCCCCACTACTGCGAATGGCCTTGAATTCAAGTTCCCTCTGTATCTGTTCCTGGTTCAATGTTGAGACGATTGTTAATGGTGTCCAAAGATACATTAAGGAAAACCGTATCCCCTGGCTTTAGCCGTTTTTGGCAATTAAAATAGATGACGATACCTTCTTCATTCTTGCTTTTTGTAAGGTAGTGTTCCCCCTTAAAAAAGGAATCGGTTACCGTGACTTCAAGCCCTGACTTTTTAGAAGGCAGAAATTCGTGTGGATAGATCAATACGGAGGCATCAATCTCCGCATAGGACTTTAAGATGCTAATAGGGACTTCGTTTACTTCCCCAAAAAGTGAAGCCGTATAATAATCCGGCGGATTCCGAAATAGCTTTTTGGTTTTTTGATGTGCGATTGTTCTCCCTTGGCGCAAAACCATGATGTTGTCGGCATAAGGGAGTACATCGTTGGGATCATGACTAGCAGTGAGTACGGTGATTTTTTTGGCTTTGAGATAAGCGAACAGATTTCTGCGTAGCGAATTGCGCTTGAAATTATCGATATGCCCAAAAGGTTCATCCAACAAAAGTACTTCTGGCTCTTGCGCCAGAACTCTGGCCAGAGCAACCCGCTGCTGCTGGCCTCCGCTAAGATTTTTCACCTTGACCTTGGCAAACTGCTCCAATTCTATTAGCTGTAAAAGTTCCTGGATTCGCGCTTCGTGG
>JBCCUY010000222.1:0-6073 GCA_039196145.1 Bacteroidota bacterium | reverse complement strand
CTTTTGACAATATATCACTACAAGGATTGGATGAGGATGCGGAGTTAATTCCGTTGTTGACACCGGAGGATGAGGAGGAAATGAACAGGGAAGACCTTCCGGAGACCTTGCCGGTACTTCCTTTGCGCAATACCGTACTTTTTCCGGGAGTTGTGATACCAATTACCGCAGGAAGGGACAAATCCATTAATCTAATTAAGGATGCCAATAACGGCACTAAAACCATTGGTGTGGTTTCCCAAAAAGACGAGGAGACCGAAAACCCAGGGGTGAAAGATATTAATACCTTGGGCACGGTGGCCAGAATTCTTCGTGTTTTGCAAATGCCCGACGGAAACACCACTGTGATTATTCAGGGGAAAAAACGTTTTGAAATTGCCGAGGTCATTACGGAGCAACCCTATCTTACCGCTACGGTTCGCGAAGCGAAAGAAGAACGCCCCAACGAAAAAAGCGAGGAATTCGCCGCCATTATCGATTCCATCAAGGAGTTGGCATTTAAAATCATTAGGGATAACCCAAATATTCCCAGTGAGGCCACTTTTGCGATCAAGAACATTCAAAGTAATTCGTTCTTGATCAATTTCGTTTCCTCCAATTTGAATTTGAGTGTGGCCGAGAAGCAAAATTTGCTGGAGATTCCAAATCTCCAAGAAAGGGCATTGACCACCTTGAAGTACATGAATATGGAGCTTCAAAAGTTGGAGCTGAAGAACGATATTCAGTCCAAGGTTCGCAGCGATATGGACCAACAGCAGCGCGAATATTTTTTGCACCAGCAGATGAAGACCATTCAGGAAGAACTGGGAGGTGTGTCATATGAGGAAGAGGTGGACGAAATGCGCGTCAAGGCCAAAAAGAAGAAGTGGGATAAAAAGGTAAAAGAGCATTTTGAGAAGGAACTCTCCAAAATGCAACGAATGAACCCCCAAGTGGCAGAATACTCCATCCAAAGAAATTACCTGGATTTGTTCTTGGATTTGCCATGGAACGAGTTTTCCAAGGACAAATTTGACCTTAAGAGGGCGCAACAGATTTTAGATCGAGACCATTATGGCCTAGAAGATGTAAAGCGCCGCATTATTGAATACTTGGCCGTTTTAAAGCTAAGGAACGATATGAAATCACCCATTCTTTGCCTGTACGGACCCCCTGGTGTGGGTAAAACCTCTTTAGGGAAATCGGTAGCAGAGGCTCTGGGTCGCGAATACGTGCGCATGTCTTTAGGTGGATTAAGGGACGAAGCCGAGATTCGGGGACATCGTAAAACCTATATTGGAGCCATGCCCGGAAGAATAGTCCAAAGCTTGAAAAAGGCAGGGACTTCCAATCCCGTGTTTATTTTGGATGAAATTGATAAACTTTCAAACAGCCATCAAGGTGATCCCTCCTCTGCTATGTTAGAGGTCCTTGATCCAGAGCAGAACAGTGAGTTTTACGATAATTTCTTGGAAATGGGCTACGATTTATCCAAGGTCATGTTCATTGCAACAGCAAACAATCTTGGTACCATTCAACCAGCACTCCGAGATCGAATGGAAATCATAAATGTAACAGGTTATACCATCGAGGAAAAGGTGGAAATCGCCAAAAAGCATTTGTTGCCCAAACAACTTAAAGAGCACGGACTTTCTGCAAAAGATTTGAAGATAGGAAAACCTCAATTGGAAAAGATAGTTGAAGGGTATACCCGTGAATCCGGGGTCCGGAATCTGGAAAAACAGCTTGCTAAAATGGTACGTTACGCAGCTAAATCCATAGCGATTGAGGAAGAATACAATATCAAGGTCACGAGCGAGGACGTGGAAAAAGTGTTGGGGCCGGCACGTTTGGAGCGCGATAAGTACGAGAACAATGATGTGGCCGGCGTGGTCACTGGTTTGGCATGGACAAGCGTTGGCGGCGATATTTTGTTTATCGAATCCATTCTATCCAAAGGAAAAGGAACCCTCAATATTACAGGTAACCTGGGTAAGGTGATGAAAGAATCGGCCACAATTGCCATGGAATATATCAAATCGAATGCGGATACATTCGGGATACATCCGGAGGTGTTTGAAAAGTACAATGTGCATATCCACGTACCAGAAGGGGCAACGCCAAAAGATGGCCCAAGCGCTGGAATCACCATGTTGACTTCTTTGGTATCCCTGTTCACCCAACGGAAGGTAAAAAAGAGCTTGGCGATGACCGGTGAAATCACTCTGAGGGGGAAGGTATTGCCCGTTGGGGGAATAAAAGAAAAGATTTTGGCTGCAAAAAGAGCAAGAATCAAAGAGATTATTTTGAGTGAGGATAACCGCAGGGACATTGGAGAAATCAAGCAAGATTATCTAAAAGGACTTACGTTCCATTATGTGTCTGATATGAGTGAGGTTATAGATATTGCCATTACCAATCGTAAAGTCAAGAACGCTAAAACGCTGTAAAGATTCTTGTTTACAGGTGCGCGCAAAAACAGAAGTTGGGGTAGCTAATTAAAGGATTCTTTTAGTACTTCTCCGTATTTTTGGAGCATGGGAAAAATAACCATCGCCATAGACGGGTACTCTTCAACAGGAAAAAGTACCATTGCCAAAAAATTAGCCCAGACACTCGATTATATATATGTGGATACCGGGGCCATGTATCGAGCGGTTACGCTCTATGCCATTAGATCGGGATACATTGGAAAAACCGAAGATATTCCCGCCCTTATTCGAAATTTACCTGCCATTCAGCTTCAGTTTGTACCGAACCAAGACTTGGGGTATTCGGAGATGTTCTTGAACGGAGAAAATGTGGAAAGAGAGATTCGCACTATGGAAGTTTCGGGGCAGGTGAGTAAGATTGCGGCCATTCCGGAAGTCCGTCATAAGCTGGTTGATATGCAACAGCAAATGGGCAAAGGGGGTGGACTTGTAATGGACGGAAGGGACATAGGCACCGTAGTATTCCCCAATGCCGAATTAAAGATATTTATGACCGCCTCGCCAGATGCACGTGCTACCCGACGCTACAAGGAACTTCTTGATCGGGGAGAAGAAGTGTCTTTTGAGGAAGTTTTGGAAAATGTTCAGAAACGGGATTTTATTGATTCTACTAGAGAGACTTCCCCTTTGCGAAAATCGGAAGATGCCATTGAGTTTGATAATAGCGATATGGGATTGAAAGAGCAGTTTGAGCGCATCCACGATTATACGCTTCGGGTGATTGCAGGGAAGTAAAAAAAACGCCATGCGTAGCATGGCGTGATTAGATATTTCATTTCCAAAAGGGGTGGAAACGATAGATGGACTCTTACAAATTCGGGATTACCAAAACCTGATCAGGATGGATCACATCCGGATTGCTTAGAATATTGGTGTTGGCATCAAAAATCTTGTTGTATTTCATGGCATCTCCATAGTAATGCTTTGCAATTTTGCTTAGGGACTCGCCACTTTTAACCGTATGTCTGTGGTAGACAGAATCATCGCCAACGGTAATGTTCGCTTTAATGTCAGAAGGACTTTCCCCACCGATTTGTTTGATTTTATCCCAAATTACGTTCTTCTCGTAAGGCGTTGCGGCCTCTCCCTTTATTTTCAATACGCCACCATCCTCGGATACGTCGCCACCCTTAATTCCCAATTCCTGTCCTAAATCCAAAACGGCCTGATATTTTGCTTTTGCACTCATAATTATCTTTAATGTATTTAATGGTTAATATTAGGAAACAAGATATCAATAAAAGTCACATTTTGGCCCAATTTTTCATTAATTATTGCAGGATTGGCAGAAGTAGGGAACAAGGGTTTGTAATACAAGGAATTAATTGTATTTTTGCACTCCTTTTTTAACAAAACAACAAGAGGAAAAGGGACTTATCAAAAAAGATAGATAACAACTTCCATGGTGATTGTTTAACTCTTGTACAACCGTGGAATACAAATTTAAATCAGCACATGGCTGAAGAAAAAGCAAACGTTGAAGTGGCAGAAGCTGCAGCAACTGAAGTAAAAGAAGAAGTTACCACACAACAGAATCCACAGGAATTCCTGGAAAATTTTGATTGGGACAAGTACGAAGAGGGTATTGAAAAAGTAGATGACTCAAAGCTTAGCGAGTTTGAAAAGCTTGTTGAGGAAAACTTTGTGGATACTGCTGATGAAGAGGTAGTGGAAGGGACTGTGGTACACATGACCGACCGCGAAGCTATCATCGACATTAATGCCAAATCCGAGGGGGTTATCTCCCTAAATGAGTTCCGTTACAATCCAGACCTTAAGGTTGGGGACAAAGTTGAGGTGCTTATAGATATTCGTGAGGACAAGACAGGTCAACTGGTATTGTCTCACAGAAAAGCTAGGACCATCATGGCCTGGGATCGTGTAAATGCGGCCCATGACAAAGAGGAAATCGTAACTGGTTTTGTAAAATGTAGAACCAAAGGAGGTATGATCGTTGATGTATTTGGAATTGAGGCGTTCTTGCCAGGTTCCCAAATCGATGTTAAGCCTATCCGCGATTACGATCAGTATGTAGGAAAGACCATGGAGTTCAAAGTGGTTAAAATCAACCACGAGTTCAAAAACGTTGTTGTTTCCCACAAAGCGCTTATTGAAGCTGACATTGAAGAGCAGAAAAAGGAAATCATCAGCCAGCTTGAAAAAGGTCAGGTACTTGAAGGTGTTGTTAAGAATGTTACTTCCTACGGGGTATTTATCGACCTTGGAGGTGTGGACGGATTGGTTCACATTACCGATCTTTCTTGGAGCAGAATCAACCACCCTAACGAGGTTGTTGAACTAGACCAAAAATTGAACGTTGTTATTTTGGACTTTGATGATAACAAGTCCAGAATCCAGTTAGGTCTTAAACAATTGGAGAAACATCCATGGGATGCCTTGGGTGATGAGATAAAAATTGGTGACAAGGTAAAAGGTAAGGTAGTCGTTATTGCTGACTATGGTGCCTTTATTGAAGTTGCCGATGGTGTTGAAGGTCTGATCCACGTATCGGAAATGTCATGGTCGACCCACTTGAGGTCTGCCCAAGACTTTGTGAAGGTTGGTGATGAAATCGAAGCGGTTGTATTGACCTTGGATCGCGAGGATAGAAAAATGTCTTTGGGTATCAAGCAATTAACGCCAGACCCATGGACCGATATCACTTCCAAGTATCCAGTTGGATCTAGACACAAAGGAATCGTAAGAAACTTTACCAACTTCGGTGTATTTGTTGAAATGGAAGAAGGTATTGATGGATTGATCTACATTTCTGACCTTTCTTGGACCAAGAAAATCAAGCACCCATCTGAATTTGTTACCGTTGGTGATACCTTAGAGGTTGAAGTATTGGAATTGGATGTTGAGGGACGTAAGTTGAGCTTGGGTCACAAGCAGACTACTGAAAACCCTTGGGACAAATACGCTGAGGAGTTTGCCGAAGGGACCGTCCACAAAGCTTCTATTGCAGAAATCGTTGACAAAGGCGCCACTGTTAATTTCAATGATGATATTGTAGGATTCGTTCCTTCAAGACACATGGAAAAAGAAGATGGTAAGAAACTTGGTAAGGGCGAAGAAGTAGATTTCAAGATCATCGAGTTCAACAAAGATTTCAAGCGTGTTGTAGCTAGTCACACCGCAATCTTTAGAGAGCAAGAAGAACGCAACGTAAGCACGGCCAGAAGAAAAGCTGCCGCCGCCGCTGAAGAAACCAAAACTACTTTTGGTGATGCCAATTCGCAACTTCAGGCGTTGAAGGACAAAATGGAGGCCGATTCCAAGAAGAAGTAATCGGAGTATATCCAAAATGAGCAAAGCCCCACTGGAAACAGCTGGGGCTTTTTTATGCGCCAAACCTTTTTAAAGAATTGTTTACTTTTGCAGTCAATAGTGTTGGAAGCATAGCAAATGAGTCAAAAAGTACTTCTTACCTCCAAAGAAATTAACATCATCCTACACCGTTTAGCTTGTCAACTTCTCGAAAATCATCTTGACTTTAGCAATACCGCTCTTATTGGAATTCAACCAAGAGGTGTTTTTTTGGCGGAGCGTTTGGCCAAGATTCTTAAGGAAGAGTACAAAGTGAAGAACATTGAATTGGG
>JBCCUY010000221.1:0-6105 GCA_039196145.1 Bacteroidota bacterium | reverse complement strand
TCAGGAGTACTTTATTATCACGAATTCCCCTTTTTAGGTTTTCGCAGAGGAGAAGGGATTTGTCTATTCTAGTCTGTGGGTTTTTATAGCGAATAATCATATAGATAATCCCACGTTTTTTTCCAGCCGTAAGACTTTCAAAGATTTGATAAGCTTCATAATCACTGGAAAGCACGGCTTCAAGCTCCTCCGGCATGTCCGCCCCATATTTTGAGTTGTCCTCGAAAAACTGAAGTCGAAAGTAATCGTTGGGAAAAATACCGAGTGTCTTTTGGTGGTTCTTACTGAACATGATAAAGACCAGTTCCTTCCGTTTTTGAAGTGCTGCAAAAAATTCTATGAATTTCCCCTCAAACGTAGCTTTCACCTTGACCCTCCGATGTCCTTTTTCCAAAAAAGGTGTGGCAATCTCCATGGGAATTGGAATGCTATGGCTTCCCTGTACTGCAACCTCGAACGGACGACTTTCCATATTCACAATATTTTGGAATGGTTATGAGAGTTATCAAATACGATGAATTTAATCGCATTGATTCAGGGAAAAAGATAGGGATATCCGTTCAAAAAAGTAATGATCTTTTAAAACAAGCGTTATTTTCTTATAACCCAATTTCTCCCTAGGGTTGCTAAAAACGCATTTATGCTGGTCCAACAACCATCACAGTATATCGACTTTTTGGTCTACTGCAATAAAAGACGATCTTTTTGCAGGGGGTACCATCGTTTAAAGAAACTTTGGTACAATGGGGAGATTGGCCATTCTGACTATGTGCAATCTTTGCGTAAAATTCGCCGGGAAGCCATTGAGCTGGAATTGGACTATTTCGATATTCTTCATATGCGCTATTAAAGCGCTTTTATTCCACCAAACTACTTAATACTTGGGTTGGGCTATGCAAGGTTTTGTGCACCGGACACTTGTCCGCGATTTGCATGATTCGAGCCTTTTGTTTTTCGTCCAGATCACCCGTGAGTTTGATTTCCCGTTTAAAGGTGTCAATTTTGGCATTATCTTCCTCGCAGTTCTCACAATCCACAGCATGTGATTTACCATAAGAGGTGTGGACTTCCACGTTATCAATGGGCCATCCCTTTCGTTTGGCATACATTTGAATGGTCATGGCGGTGCATGCGGAAAGTCCCGCTGAAACCAATTCGTACGGGGAAGGTCCAAAATCATTTCCTCCAAAACTTTCGGGCTCATCTGCGGTCATAAAATGATTACCCACCTTCATCTGGGTGGTAAAGCCATCCGAACTATCCAAGCTTGCCACTACCTGATGTTTGGTTTTTAAAGTGTCCGCAGAAGTTGAGATGTCTACGTAGCGCTTGGCCCATCCGGCTATTACCTCGCCAACATACTGGCTATCTTCCTTTCTGGATAACAAATGATCAGCTCCGTCCAAAGACACAAAACTTTTGGGATGATGTGCAGCTACATAAATTTCCTCGGCGTTCTTTATCCCTACCGTATCGTCTTGCGGCGCATGAAGTATCAAAAGTGGTTTTCTCAATGTTTTTGCGGTCTCCGGCAAGGACTTACTTTCCAAATCATCCAAAAATTGTTTTTTAATGGTAAAATCCCTCCCGCTTAAATTAACCACCGCTTTACCCGTTTTCAAAATTTCATCAACACCACTACGGAGCAAATGTTTTACATGAACGGGATTGGATGGGGCTCCTATTGTGGCCACGGCCTTTATGGAGGGTATGTCCGAAGCTGCAAATATGGAAGCAGCGCCACCGAGCGAGTGTCCTATGATCAGGGTAGGGGCTTTGTAGTGCTCCTCAAGAAATTTGGCAGCAGCCACCAAATCTTCCACATTCCCAGAAAAATTGGTGTCTGCAAAATCCCCATCACTTTCGCCCAACCCGGTAAAGTCAAAGCGGAGCACGCCAAAACCATGTGAGGTCAACGCCTTGCCGATATGTCTTACCGCTAAAAGATTCTTATTACAGGTAAAGCAATGCGCAAAAATTGCAAAATTATGGGGGTGCTGATCAACCGGAAGTTCCAGCCTGCCCACCAAGGTTTGTCCGTCGGTATTTTTGAATGTTACTTTTTGAAGGCCCATAGTTTCTGTCAGAAGTTTATTTTAGCATCAACCGAAAGGAATGGGCCGCATTTTAAGGGGCCGAATTCGCTTTCTTCTTAAACACACCCCTTAAGTCGGGATTGAAGAAGATTCCTATCTGCCAACGGTCAAAGACCGCATTACTGAATTGATTTCTTAGATAACCGAACTGAATACTGCTGTTTTCCGTGATGTGTACACCCAAAGCACCATACAATCTATTTTGTCCAAAAAGGTCATCTTGAAGGTTGATGAAGAGTTCATCATAAAAGTTAAGGAAAAAGGTATCTGTCAAGGGTAGGGTAAGCTGAAGGCGATAGCGCCCCCGATGTTCGGTACGGTTGATCTCCTGTTCCGGATCACTGGAAATATCCAATACATTGATGAAGCGTTGTTCCAGTCTATAGCGGTGCTCAAACAAAAACTCCCAGACTTTGTTCTTAAGGATGAATTGTTGAAAAATACGGTGTTCCCTACTATTTCGCTCTCCGGAAATTTCATTGAAGGTACCATCGGTTGAAATAAATGCATATCCTCCCGTTGCCATGGCATTGGGATTGATATGGTAATTCATGCCCGTTCGCAGTAAAAGCTGGTTGAAGTTGGAAGCAGTTTCATAAAATCGAAACTGTGCCTCCGTATGGACACTGAAACGTTCGGAAACTTTGTTGGTTCCAAAATACATATACCAGGTTCCAAATTCGTCTTCACCCGGCTGTTGTGCGCTGACCTGGGCGATCAATCCCAGGAAGAGCAATGTTAACATTGTTTTTCTCATCATTCTAAACCAAATACTTGGGTTTCTTTAAAGGGAGAGAGGTCTATGGCCTCTATGCTCTCACGATATGATTTCCACTTGCCATTGAAAAAAGAGTTGGTCTTGTCCAATGCGTTTTTCAAGTCATCTTCCGCATATTTTATCAAGTTACGCTCGGTGTCCGTAATACCATTTTTTCTACTGGCCACATAATTTTCCGCAGAATTGATTCTCCGAACCACATTGGTTTCCGGATTTCTGGTTATTCCCTGCCGTTTGTCCTCTTTTCCAATATATAGTGCTACAATCGAATCAATTTCATTGACCATGTCTTTGGAAGCTTGTATTTGTTCCTTATAAGCCTCTTTGTCTTTTTCCTTTAGGTCTTTTTTGAACGAATTCGCAAGATTTTTGCTCTGCACAAGCTGCTTTACCGCATCTGCCGCAACTTGAGTGAATTTTTCCAATTTCTTGCCCATTTCATATACCTCTGAAACCGCAGTGTTGGACACGCTCACTCTAGGATCTGTTTTTACGGTCACGGATGTGGAATCAATAGCATCTCCGTAGTGCACCTTGACCTTATAGGTACCTGGTTGCACCAGTACACCACCCTGTTCTTTGGTATTCTTGCTGATTTTACGAGAAGGCTGGTCCGGTCCCCGTTCATCCAGTTGCCAATACGTACGATGAAAACCGGCTTTTTCAGGTGTTTTGAAGGCTAAGGTACGCATCAAACGGTCCCCATCATAGAACTTGAAATGGATGGAATCCTTTTTTACCGTGTTACCCGTTTCTTCTTTTTCGGATTCCTTTTCCTCCTCTTTTTCTGAGTTTTTTGGCTTCTTTTTGCCTTCCTTCAGATAATAGGTGAGCATGGCACCACGCTTTCTATTCTCTCCATTATACAGCGCATCGCCACCAAATCTACTACCTGTAGCTTGTTGGTAGGCTGCTAAATAGGCATCCGGACTATCAAACAAACTGATTTCCTTTTGTAGCAATGCGGAATTGGAAGCCAAGGCCCGCAGCGGTCGAATATCATCCAATACCCAAGCGGCCCTGCCAAAAGTACCAATGACCAAATCATGTTCTCTGGGTTGTATGATTAGATCCTTGGTGGAAACGGTAGGGAACCCTTCGGTCCATTTTTTCCAGGTATTTCCGGCATTAAAAGAGATATAAAGTCCGTCGTCTGTCCCTAAAAACATAAGATTGGGATTTTCCGTGTCCTCCACAATGGAAAGCGTGTAACCATCTACATCATTACTGTCCACAATTCTAGTCCAAGTTTTGCCATAATCCTTTGTCCTATAGGCATATGGGGTATAGTTGAACCTTCTATAGTCATTTGCGATTAAGAGGGCCTCTCCCTTTTTGGTTTTCGATGCCTTTATTTGTGGAATCCAACTTCCTTTGGGCAGACCTTTCATGTTTGCGGTAACCTCGGTCCAACTTGTCCCTCCGTTTTGGGTGTAGTGCACACGGCCATCATCCGTACCTACCCAAAGCATATCCTTTTCAACTGCAGAAGGTTCAATGACCAAAATGGTACAGTGATTCTCCGCTCCCGTGGCATCCATGGTAAGTCCGCCACTTTCACTTTGCTTCTGTTTTTCTTTGTCATTGGTCGTCAAATCGGGTGAAATAACTTCCCAAGTTTCACCTTTATTTGTGGACTTGTGTACGAACTGACTTCCAAAGTACACGGTACTATTGTCAAAAGGATCCTGTCCAATTCCTGCATTCCAATTAAAGCGGAGCTTAACATCGGCTTCGGGAGGCGTAGGTCTGACCAAATAATTGTTGCCCGTTTTCCAATCGTACCGAGATACAAACCCCTGTTGACTCATGGCATATCCAAATTGATTATTATCCAAATCAGGGACCACATCAAATCCATCTCCAAAGGCAATTTCTTGCCAATAGGCATTTCGTATGCCTTGATAGCGCCATATGTATGCTGGCCCCCGCCATGAACCGTTGTCCTGCATTCCTCCGTAGACATTATACGGGTATTCGTTGTCCACATTGATATGGTAAAACTGGGCCAGAGGAAGGTTACCGATAAAACGCCAAGTTTTGCCACCATCCTTGGTGATGTTCATTCCGCCATCGTTACCATCGATCATAAACTGTCCGTTTTCGGGATGGATCCACCAGGCATGATGATCCGGATGAACCCCGTTATCCACCTGATAGGCTGGCATTAATTGAGTGAAGTTCTTTCCGCCATCTTCAGAAACGTTCACATAGGTGAAAATGGAATAGATTCGATTCTCATTTTCGGGATCTACATAAATCTCGGAATAATAGAAGGGGCGGTTGCCTATATCGTTTTTATCGTTGATTTTTTTCCATTTCAAACCGCCATCTACGGACTTGTACAGGGCATTTTTTTTAGCCTCTACCAAGGCATAGATCACGTTTGGCTTGTTTTTGGCTATTGCAATACCAATACGGCCCAATTCACCTTCGGGAAGCCCATCTTTATCCGTTATTTTTTTCCAGTTGTCACCGCCGTCATGAGTAATGTACATACCACTTCCTGGCCCACCAGAACTAAAAAACCATGGATCCCGTTTATGTTCCCACATGGCAACAATCAATTTATTGGGGTTTGAGGGGTCCATGACCAAATCGGCCACTCCTGTTTTATTGTTTACGAAAAGAATTTTCTCCCATGATTTTCCACCATCAGTAGTTTTATAAACCCCGCGTTCAGCATGAACGCCCCAAGGGGAACCGATAGCTCCAACGTAAACCGTGTTTGGATCTGCGGGATGGATAACTATCCTATGGATATGTCTGGTTTTCTCCAGTCCCATGGACTTCCACGTCTTACCGCCATCCAAGGACTTAAATATACCGTAGCCTCCGTTCAGGCTGTTCCTGGGATTGCCCTCACCGGTGCCTGCCCAAACCACAGAAGGGTTGGACTGTTGAATGGCAACGGCGCCTATGGAGCCTGTAACTTCTTTCTCAAAAATAGGTTCCCACTTTATTCCGCCAGAGGTAGATTTCCAAATTCCTCCAGAAGCGGTCCCAACATACATAATGTCTGGATTGGAATGCACCACGTCTATTGAGGTAACCCGTCCGCTCATACCTGCGGGACCAATATTTCTTGGTTTCATATCCTGGACAAGGTCCATGGAAAATTCTTGGGAAAACATAAAAGTAGATGCAACCAGCATCAGAAGAGCAAGTAATTTTTTAGTCATTTTTAGGGAATTAATTAGTCGATTTAAAGATAAAGAAAAGTAGTAGGGC
>JBCCUY010000220.1:0-6139 GCA_039196145.1 Bacteroidota bacterium | reverse complement strand
TTTTTAACAACGCTATTCTTCAATTCCCGAACATCCTCAAGTTGGTTTTCCAACTCCAAAATCTGTTTGGGAACATCCATGTTCACAATATGTACTCTAGAACCCGCTTCATCCAAAGCATCAATGGCCTTGTCCGGAAGGAAGCGATCGGTCATATACCTGTTGGTCAACTTTACACAGGCCACAATTGCGTCATCTGTATAATTAACAGTATGATGGTCTTCGTACTTACTTTTAATGTTCATCAAAATCTCGATGGTCTCTTCCACAGTGGTAGGTTCTACCATCACTTTTTGGAAACGACGTTCCAAAGCACCATCTTTCTCGATATATTGTCTGTATTCGTCCAACGTTGTGGCGCCGATACATTGAATCTCACCCCTGGCCAAGGCTGGCTTGAACATATTTGAAGCGTCCAAACTTCCTGTAGCACCACCAGCACCAACAATGGTATGGATTTCATCTATAAAGAGAATGATATCGTCATTCTTCTCCAACTCGTTCATCACCGCTTTCATTCGTTCCTCAAATTGCCCGCGGTACTTGGTACCTGCGACCAAAGAGGCCAAATCCAACGTAACTACCCGTTTATTGTAAAGTATTCTGGAAACTTTTTTATTGATAATTCGGAGTGCCAACCCTTCGGCAATGGCACTCTTACCGACCCCTGGCTCTCCGATAAGAAGTGGATTGTTTTTCTTTCTTCTACTTAGAATCTGGGAAACCCGTTCTATTTCCTTCTCTCGCCCTACAACTGGGTCCAACTTGTTTTCTTCGGCGAGACGCGTAAGATCCCTTCCAAAATTATCGAGTACCGGAGTCTTGGACTTTTTACTGCCTTTTTGACTGGAGCTTGAGCCGAAAGAGCTTTCCTTGGATTCTCCAGTTTCTTCTGGATCACTTGGGAAAGATTCGGCCTGTGGCGAATCCATATAGTCATCATCACTGGTGATCATGGATTTGAATTGCTCTTTCACATTGTCGTAATCAACCTTTAGCTTATGCAAAAGCTTGGTGGTTGGGTCATTCTCATTTCTTAGAATGCACAATAGCAGGTGAGCGGTATTGATGGAGGAACTTTGAAAAAGTTTGGCCTCCAAGAAAGTGGTTTTCAGTGCACGCTCCGCCTGTCTGGTCAAATGTAAGTTCTTCTTGTCCTTTTGGATTGTTCCGGTGTTGGGATTTGCAGGACTTAATATCTCAACTTTTCTTCTGAGGTGGTCTAAATCCACATCGAGCGCGTCCAAAATGTTAATGGCCTTGCCATTACCATCCCGTAAAAGACCAAGCATCAGATGTTCTGTTCCGATAAAATCGTGCCCCAATCTTAGGGCCTCCTCTTTACTATATGCTATAACGTCTTTTACTCTTGGGGAAAAATTATCATCCATACACTTCCTTTTCAGCAATTAAAATTAATAAAAGTATCCTTACTTAGGTCAAATACCGTACCCATATTCGATAAACTAGTATTAAAAGTCGAAATAAAGACCAATTTTATACGCCTTTAACAAAGCTTTATTAATGGAAAACTGCTGAAAGTAATACTGTTGATAATTTTTTTAATAAAGTAGGGCGCAAGTGTTTTGAAAGGTGCGATTTTGCGTATATTGGCATGATATTTTAACCACAAAAAACAACAAGATTTTAGCATGGCGGAAGGAGAAAAGTTAATTCCTATCAACATAGAGGATGAGATGAAATCTGCCTACATTGATTATTCAATGTCGGTCATTGTGTCACGTGCCCTGCCAGATGTCAGGGACGGACTTAAGCCTGTTCATAGAAGAGTACTTTTTGGAATGCACGAGCTAGGGGTAAGATCTACAAGTGCCCATAAGAAATCGGCCCGTATCGTGGGTGAGGTTTTAGGAAAATATCACCCCCACGGTGATACATCAGTTTATGATACGATGGTACGTATGGCCCAGGAATGGAGCCTAAGATATATGTTGATAGATGGTCAGGGGAACTTTGGTTCCGTTGATGGTGACAGCCCTGCTGCAATGCGTTACACGGAAGCCCGTATGCGTAAGATTGCTGACGATATGCTGGCGGATATTGACAAGGATACCGTAGATCACCAACTTAATTTTGACGACTCTTTAAAGGAACCAACGGTCTTGCCCGCGCGAATTCCAAATCTTTTGGTCAATGGTGCGTCCGGTATTGCTGTAGGTATGGCCACAAATATGCCGCCTCACAATTTGTCAGAGGTGGTGGACGGGACGGTCGCTTATATCGAGAACAAGGATATTGAAATTGATGAGCTGATTACCCATATTAAAGCTCCTGATTTTCCTACTGGAGGAATTATTTACGGGTATGATGGGGTAAAGGAAGCTTTTCATACAGGACGTGGACGTGTAGTTATGCGCGGAAAGGCCAGCTTTGAAGAGGTTCAGGGTAGGGAATGCATTATTGTGACAGAGATACCCTATCAGGTGAACAAGGCGGACATGATCAAAAAGACCGCGGACCTGATCAACGACAAGAAAGTCGAGGGAATTTCTGCGATTCGTGATGAATCGGATAGGAAGGGAATGCGAATTGTCTATATCCTAAAGCGGGATGCCATTCCGAATATTGTTCTTAACACACTTTACAAATACACTGCACTTCAGTCATCCTTCAGCGTCAACAATATTGCCTTGGTCAACGGTAGGCCTAAATTATTGAACCTTAAGGAGATTATTCATCACTTCGTTGAACATAGACATGAGGTGGTTGTCCGTAGGACTAAGTTCGAGCTTAAAAAGGCTGAGGATAGAGCCCATATTTTAGAAGGGTTGATCATTGCTTCGGATAATATTGACGAGGTAATTGCCATTATTCGCGGCTCTTCCAATGTGGATGAAGCCCGTACCAGTTTGATGGAACGTTTCAAACTTACAGAAATTCAGGCAAAGGCCATTGTGGAGATGCGCTTGCGTCAACTTACGGGACTAGAGCAGGACAAACTTCGTGAAGAGTATGATGAGCTGTTGAAGACCATAGAGGATCTTAAGGATATCTTGGATAAGAAGGAGCGAAGAATGCAGATCATCAAGGATGAATTGGTTGAGGTCAAAGAAAAGTATGGGGATGAACGAAGATCAGAGATCAATTTTGCAGGTGGTGACCTAAGCATTGAAGATATGATCCCGGATGAGCAGGTGGTTATCACCATTTCACATGCCGGATATATCAAAAGGACGCCACTTACGGAGTATAAAACCCAGAATCGTGGTGGAGTGGGGCAAAAAGCATCCTCCACACGAAATGAGGATTTCTTGGAGCACCTATTTGTTGGAACCAATCATCAGTATATGCTCTTCTTTACCCAGAAAGGGAAGTGTTTCTGGATGAGGGTTTATGAGATACCGGAAGGAAGTAGAACCTCCAAAGGCAGGGCCATTCAAAACCTTATCAACATTGAGCAAGAAGATAAGGTTAAAGCCTTCATCTGTACTCAAGACCTTAAAGATGAGGATTACGTTAACAGCCATTACGTGATCATGGCAACCAAGAAAGGAACAGTTAAGAAAACATCCTTGGAGCAGTATTCAAGACCTCGTCAAAATGGTATTAATGCCATTACTATAAGGGACGAGGATGAGTTGCTTGAAGCTAAGCTGACCACGGGAACCAGTCAAATTTTCCTAGGATTGAAATCAGGAAAGGCCATACGCTTTGAAGAAAGCAAAACCCGACCTATGGGTAGAAATGCCGCTGGTGTTAGGGGAATTACCTTGGCAGGAGCTGATGATGAGGTGATTGGAATGGTTTCTGTCCATAATTTTGAGGATGACATTCTTGTTGTTTCTGAAAATGGTTATGGTAAGCGATCTACTATAGATGATTACCGGGTAACCAACCGCGGGGGAAAAGGTGTAAAGACGATTTCCATTACCGACAAGACCGGTGGTTTGGTAGCGATTAAGAATGTTTCGGATACCGATGATTTAATGATTATCAATAAATCCGGAATTGCCATTCGTATGAGTGTTGAAGATCTTCGAGTAATGGGGAGGGCAACACAGGGAGTGCGACTTATCAACTTAAAAGGCAATGATTCCATTGCAGCGGTGGCGAAAGTAATGAAGGATGAAGATGCTATGGATGAGGCCGATATACTTGATATTGAGGTGAATGGCGAAGATGGCACAGCTATTGATAGTACAACCGACGACAATAAAGAAGAATAAATAAACACTAATAATTGAATTAAAAATGAAGACTAAGATTTTAATATTACTTGCCATTGGGATCTCTGCAATGGGTTATTCCCAGAAAAATGAGATCAAGGCAGCTGAGAAAGCGTTTAAAGCTGGGGACACACAGGCAGCCAAAACTTCTGTCGATAGCGCTGCTTCCCTAATTGATGGGGCCGATGCACGTTTACAAGCCCAATATTATGCCATAAAGGGCAATGTTTATTCTGATTTGGCAAAAAAAGGTGACAGTGATGCATTTCAAACTGCCATTGATGCATTTAACAAAGTGGTTTCCGTAGAAGAAGCCAGTGGAAAAGAAAAATATACGACGGTTGCCGTCCAAAAACTTGCTCAAATCACAGCTGATCTTGTAAATGCTGCAGTTGAGGATAACAACCAGAAAGAATATGAAGCAGCTGCGGACAAGTTGTATATGAGCTACAAATTAAGCCCAACAGATACATTGTACCTATACTATGCGGCCAGCAGTGCGGTAAACGGCCAGCATTATGAAAAGGCTCTAAAGTTCTACAACGAACTAAAAGATATAGGTTATGATGGTAGTGGCGTAAATTTCACAGCGGTAAATGTGGAAACCGGTGAGGTAGAGACCATGGACCAAAATACAAGAGATTTATATGTAAAGGCTGGGACACACAAAGACCCAAAAGATGAGCGTACGCCGTCCAAAAGTGCTGAGATCGTTAAGAACATTGCCTTGATTTACCAGCAATTGGGAGATAACGAAAAAGCATTGGCGGCTTACTCCGATGCAAGAGCGGTAGATGCCGATGATGTAAACCTTGTGCTTGGTGAAGCGAACTTGTATTATGCCATGGGTGATAAGGAGAAGTTCAAGGAATTGATGGCAGAAGCTTCTGCCATGGCTCCCGATAATGCCGACTTATTGTACAATATTGGTGTCATCAACATGGAGCAGGGCAATCTGGAAGATGCTAGGGATGCTTACAAGAAGACCTTGGCAATCGACCCTGGATATATCAATGCATTGTTGAATCTTTCCACTACATACGTGAATGAGGGGAATGGTCTTATTGATGAGATGAACTCTTTGGGAAGCTCTAGATCTGATATTGCTAGATATGATGAGCTCAAAAAGAAAAAAGATGACCTTTTCCTTGAAGGCGCCACGATTTTGGAAGACGCTTTGAAGTCAAACCCTGACAATCAAAGTGTACTTACCCAGCTTAAAAATATCTATGGAGCCTTAGGCGATACAGATAACTTTATGCGGGTCAAAAAGCTTTTGGGAGAGTAAGGAACTTTTCCAAACCATAAAAAAGGCTCCAAAACATTGGGGCCTTTTTTTTACAGGATCTTCTTAATGACCCTGAGTTTGTGGGTATAGAGTTTTTTCTCAGTATTGAAAATACCCGTATGATCCAATCGGTCAATACGGACATGGCCGTGGGCGTGTATGATATAGTTATCTTTTAAAATAATGCCCACATGGTCTATGATACCCTCATTATTGTCAAAAAAGGCCAAGTCCCCCGGCTCACTCTCCTCAATAAAACTAAGGGGTTCCCCTTGTTGTGATTGCTGCTCGGCATCACGCTTTAAAAAGTGTCCATTTATTTTGTATACCATTTGGGTGAAACCGGAGCAATCTATTCCGAAGGGTGTTTTTCCTCCCCATTGGTAAGGAGCCTTGAGATAGAGCAAAGCGATTTCCACCAGATTGGTCTTTGACTGTTTCCCTGAAATGGAATGCCCTTCAAATTGGTGTTGGAGCAGAGGCGAGGAGGATACTATGGATCCCAATAGAAGCGGTAAGAGCATTCCCTCGGAGGAACAAGCATGTGCTATGATATCCGAGGAGAAGTCTGGGTTGGACTTGGAATCCAATTCCTTGTAATCCGTTTCGGTTATTGTTGCGAACTGGTTGTTGCAAACCCAACCTTCATAGCTGTCATATGCCG